>DATLVL010000274.1:0-5955 GCA_035577525.1 Gemmatimonadales bacterium
CGACGGACTGGACGCCGGGGCCCTGCGACGCGTGGTGTTTCTCGAGGTGAAGACCGGTGCAGCGGCCCTCTCGACCCGTGAGCGTCAGGTGCGCGACGCGATCGAGAGCGGCCGCATCGCCTGGGATGAGCTGCGCATCAACTCAAAACGTCAGCTCGATTCCGAGACGTAACAGCCGCGGCGGTCCATAGTAGAAGAGCGGCTGCGCGAAGTCGCGCGCCGCCGCCATGTACAGCGGCAGCAGCTCGTTTTGCCCCTCGATCAACCCGTTCCCGTCGAGATCGGCCCACTGCCGGTAGCGCGGCGATTCGTAGGGAATCGCCTCCGGATGCGCGTTGTACGCCGCCAAGGCGATCGCCTGCAGCGTTCCACTCGTGAGCGTGGGTTGGCCGGTATCGCGCCGCACCGACAGGGTGTTGCGCCGGTTGAGGAGATTGCGCCCGTCGATATAGAGGCCGCCGTTCAGCCCCATGACGCGGATCGGGCGGCGCAGCAGCGCGTCGAGCGAAAACTCGGGCGGCAGCCGCGCGCTATTGGGAAGCCCGATCAGCGTGTCGCCCGCGGTGTTGGTGCGTGAATACGGCAGCCCCGACCCGAAGTGAAAAATCGCCGCCGCCTCGAGTCCTCCGAAAATCGCCTGCCCGAAAAGCCTGGGGCCTGCCCCGTCGTTCACGCGCCCCTGGCCGATCACCGTCACGCTGTGACGCCGGTCGTAATCGAGCGGGAACTCGACGCGCGCCGGGAAGATCGTGTCCTGCCCCGGCGGCAGCAGCGAGTCGATGCGGATGCGGCGCAGGATCTGGAACGCGTTCGTCGCCGTGGCGGTGGCCGTCTGCAGCGTATACCCGATGCGCATCCCCCACCCGTGCGTCGTCTCCTTTTCGAAGATCAGCTCGACGCCTTTGACGGTGCCGAAGTCGGTGTTGCCGAAGATCGTCGAATCGGGGTCGAGCGTCAGCGGCACCGACGCGACCAGCCCGTCGAGCCGCTTGATGTAGAGGTTGGTTCGCACTGACGTGTGGTCGGTGGGGCGGAGGCGCAGCGAGAACTCGTACTGCATCGCGCTCTCGAAGCCGAGCGCCGGATTGCCCTCGCGGAACCGGCCGGTGCGCGTCGTATCGTCGAACGCCGCGTCAACGAGATACTGGAAGTCCGGCGCCTGGCTGAACCGTCCCCAGCTCGCCACGAACGTGGCGCCCTTCAATACCGTCGATACCGCGAGCCGCGGGTTGATCGAGCGCTGCGCCCCGAACCGCTTGCCGCCGAGACCCGCCGGCAGGCGGCCATCGAACTCGTCGTAGCGCAGCCCGATCGTGAACGCGAGATCCTGGACGCGCAGTTGCGTCTCGGCGTATGCCGCGGCGCTCAGCGGCTTGAAATCAGAGGCGGTAGGCGGCGGGATGGTGCTGTCCACGGGGAGATAGGCGAACACCCGCTGGAACGTCTGCACGTGCTGCCCCGCGATTTCGCCGCCGAGGTAGAAATCGGCGTCGCGGCCGGCGCCGAGCGTCACGTCGAGCTTGCCGCGCACCTCGCGGAAACGGTTCCAGGCGATCTCGCCGCGTGAGCCATCGCCGAGGAAGAACGCCGGAACACCCCAGGGGCTCTGGTCGCTGAAGTCGGGCGCGACGAACCCCGGAACCGCGCTCCGCGCCGCCGTCGTATCCATGCGCCGTGCGAGATCCTGGCCCAGGAAGTGGAACGTCGAGAAGGTGAAGCCGCCGGCCTCGAGCTTCGGCTGATCGGTGAGCGCGCCGCGGAAGAAGCTGCGGTCGAAGTAGCCCAATCGCAGGTCGATGGTGAGCGGGTTGACCGCATCGGGGCCGGAGGTGTGCTGAATCTGGCCGGTGACGAGCGAGGCGCGCACGCGCTGCGCCGGAGCGAACGCCGGATCGTACTTGAACGCCGGGTCGAACAGCAGCTGTTGATCGATCGACTGCAATCCGAACAGCCGGATCGTCTGCCGCGTCCCCAATGGGACGGTGAATTTCAGTCCCGCGTCGTAGCGCTCACCGCTGTTGTGCGGCAGGAGATACGGATTGGCGTTGCGGGGATCGCGCGCGTCGGGCGGCGGTGGCGCGTTCACCGGGTCGGCGTCGAGGCGGCCCTCGGCGTCGAGCACGCCAACGACACCGATGCCCTTCCCCAGGGGACCCGAGCCCGCGACCACGAACCGGTCGATGCCGTAGTCCCACCCCCGTGGCAGCGGGCGGTCGGTCTCGAGCGCCGTGCGCCCTTCCCAGTGATCGCCGCCATCCTTCGTCACGACGTTGATCAGTCCCGAGATTGCCTGGCCGTAGCGCGCCGAGAATCCGTTGGTGACGAGCGAGGCCTCGGTAAGGATGTCGGGCGGAATGCGCAGGCCGATCGCGCCCGTCGAGGCGTCGAGCTGGTTCTTGACCCCGATGCCGTCGAGCACGAACGCCTGCTCGCCGAGCCGGCCGCCACGATAACTCTCTCCCACGGCTCCCGCCGATAACGCGACGGCCTCCGCAACGGTCGTGACGGGGAGCTTGCGGATCTCCTCCCCGGTGACGCGCTGCAGATCCTGCGGCACCATCGGGTCGAGCACGCGGTCGGGCGTCGCCGTCACGGCGATCGACTCCACCTGCAACGCCAGCGCGGTGAGTTCAGAATTGAGGGTGACCGTCTCACCGCTGCGCACCAGGACGCTGTCGTAGACCACTGGGCGATAGCCGATGCGGCTGATTTGCACACGGTGCCAGCCGCTGCGCACCTCGCGGACCCGATAGAACCCGCCGGTGTCGCTGGCTGCGCCCTGGCGGCCGCCGTCCACCGAAATCAGCGCATTGGCGATGCTCAGCGACGACGTGGCGTCGTGCACGCGCCCCGCGATCGCACCGCCGGTCTGGGCCGCGAGCGACCCGGCCGAGCAGGCCGCGAGAACAAGCGCACACAACAACGCCGCGAAACGCCGAGCCACGACTTCAGTCGTGGAACACGAGGGCGCGACTCGTTCATCCCTCATGGCGTCTCCAGGAGCCAAAGGTCGGTGGACCGCGATCCCCCCACGTAGGATTCCGCCACGATGCGCTTCCCGTCAGGGGAGAGAGCCGGGTGGCGAAACAGCGATCCCGCCGCGAGCGGCGTCTCGTTGCCATTCGACGGATCCACCAGCACGATCGTCCCGCCGCTGTCGCGCTGGACACCCCCGGTTATGGAGTCGGGAGTGAAGGACACAAGGCCGCCCACCACCGCCAGGAGACGGCCGCCACCGGCCTGCACGTCGCGCGCGATACCGCCGCCGAAAACGTGCACTACGGTGATGGCACTGTCCGCCAGCGTATAGCGGAGGATCCGCGTGTCCCCGTTGATCGTGAAGAGGAGCGTATCGCGCCCGGCGACTGCCACCGAGGACGCCTGATTGGTGCCGGGCAACACGTGGAGCGCGGCAGTCGTCGAGCCGAAATCGAGTCGTATGATCTCGAGCCCCGAGGCCAGCGTGTCGCGCAGCACACAGCCCATGCACACGGCGGGATACGATACCTGCTGGCCGACGTACACCAGTGAGGTGTCATTGAGCGAACGTACCTGTGCCACACCCTGATGCACGCGACCACTGGGACTGGGATAGGGAATGGACGGGAGCAGCACGCGCACGGTTACCGGATCGGCGAGCGTGCCGACGACGAGCTGCTGGTCGTGCGTCGTCACCGGCCATCCCGCCGCGAACGACGCCGTTCCCCGGACGTAGGCGAGTCGGCCGTTGGGGGCGATCGCCGCAGTGCCATAGGCGTCCACCGAATCGTCCGCTGCGGGTATGCGGTCGCAGATCTCCCGTTCGATCGAGCCGCCTCCGGCCGGCATCAGGACGAGGCAGCGGTCCTTATCGTCGCGATCGAGACGCTCCATCGTGTAGATGAAGCCGCTCCCGTCGGGGAGCCAGACGGGCCCCAGGTCCTCACCCGGGTTGTAGGTGAGCCGCAGCGGCACGACGCTGCCGAATGGACCGCCGGGGGCGTAAATCCCGACGGACATCGGCTGATCGTGCGTGCAGGCGAGCGCGAGACACACGAGCGCGCAGTGCGCCACCGGCTTGGGGTACACGAGCACCCCGAAACCTCTCACCGGGTCTTCCGCACGTACAGTCCGTCGAACACGGTCTGCCACTGCTTCCCATCGGAACTCGACTCCCACAGCTGCCGCACAGTGCCGTCGGCATTATGGAAGAAGGTGAGGCGCTGCTGCTGGGGCGCGCCCTGTGGACCCGGGGCGACGCCGGTGTAAACGAGCTTCCCATCGGCGTACTGACCGCTCACAAACAGGGTCGTCCCGTTCGATGAGACCCATACCTGATGCCACTGGCCGTCCGCGCGGTCGTAGAAGTTGAAGCTCTGGCCCGTGCCACCCCCGGTGCCGGTCCAATACTCGTGGACGAGGCAGCCCGATTCCTCCTGCGTCACCAGATTCGTACCGGCCTGTTTGCCGCCGCTGGTGACGTTCCAGTCACCCACCCAGAAATCGAGTTGGCGGTACTTCGGGTCGTCGCAACGGGGCGCAGTCTGCGAAGCGGCTGGCGCTGCTACAATCAACAGCAGAGCGATCGAAGTGAACGGGCGCATGGTCCCTCCTGAGGGAAGACGTATGGATAAGGCGCATGGAGGGAATGCGTAAGGAAGAATCGTCGGGGGAACGTCAGGATACGGCGAACCGATGCATCTGGCCGACGATTTCTTTCACGATCTTTGCGGCAACGCGTGCGGTCAAACCGGCCGGGTCGAGCTCGGGATTCAATTCCACAACATCGGCTCCCACCACCCCGACCTCGAGGCGATGAAGCATCGAGAGAAAGTCGCGCACTGTGATGCCGCCCGGCTCGGGGTGCGACACTCCGGGACAATGCGCCGGGTCGAATCCGTCGAGATCGATCGACAGATACACGGGATGCGCGAGACGGGGCCGCCGGCCCTCAGACCAGGCATCCATGTCGATCACGTCGACTCCGAAGCGATCGGCCTGGGCCCGCTGATGTCCCGTCATCGTGCGGATCCCCGCCTGCACCAGCTCGTCGGTGAGTCGCTCCTCGAGCACCCGCGCGAACGGACAGGCGTGCGAGAACGGATCTCCTTCGAACTCCTCGTAGAGGTCGGGGTGGGCATCGATGTGCAGCACGCTGAGCTCGTGGTGACGCGGTCGCAGCCCCCGCAGCACCGGATACGTGATCGAGTGGTCGCCGCCCAGCACGATCGGCCGTGCACCGGTTGCAACGAGCTTGGCCACGGCCTGTTCGATGCGCGCCCGCGCCGTCTGGGGTTCGAGCCCTTGGACGTCTCCCGCATCGGCGAAGACCCCCGGCGCGTCGAGATCCACCATCCCCTCGCTCCAGGAGTTTCCCGCCGGCGACGTCAGCGCGGCGCGAATTGCAGCCGGGGCGGCGGCCGCGCCACGCCGGAACGACGAAGCGGCATCGAACGGGACGCCGAGCAACGTGGGGGTAGACATGGGACTACGACGCTACGTTGTCCGACGATACGTTGTAAGTGGTCATGCACATCACAGAGCTGCATCCCGGGACGGAGCATGAGCTCGTGCTCCAGGCGGAAGACGAGCAGACTGGATACCGGGGGATCGTCGCCATTCACAACACGCGGCTCGGCCCGGCCTGTGGCGGGACACGGCTGTGGCGCTACGACTCCGACGCGGCGGCGCTCGCCGACGCGCTGCGCCTGTCGCGCGCGATGTCCTACAAGGCCGCTGCCGCAGGCCTCCCCATGGGCGGCGGCAAGTCGGTGATCATCGCCAACCATGCCAACCCGTCGCGTGAGGATCTGTTCCGTACGCACGGACGGTTCGTCGAGCACCTGGGCGGGCGCTACATCACAGCCGAGGACGTGGGGACGTCCTACGAAGACATGGCGATCGTGCGACGCGAGACGCGCCATGTCGCGGGCTTGCGCGATCCGTCGCCGTTCACGGCGGGCGGCGTCTTTCGCG
>DATLVL010000275.1:0-5430 GCA_035577525.1 Gemmatimonadales bacterium
GTGGCGGCCGGACAGCACGCCCTGCGGCTGGAGGCCTCGGGCTACGCCACGCAGCGCGTGGCAGTGCGCGTGGAGCCCGGCCGCACCTTCACGAAGACGTACAAGCTGAATCCGGAGTGAGTCTGTAGATTCCCCCAGCAATGCACGCATATCCGCACGGCCACCTGTTCTACCGCAAACTGACCAAGCCCTTCCCCCGCATCCTCCGGGGTGACGGGTGCTGGCTCGAGGACGAGACGGGGAAGCGCTACCTCGACGCGTCGAGCGGCGCATTCGTCGCCTCGCTGGGGCACGGCAATGCCACGGTGGCGGCGGCGCTGCAGGAGCAGGCGCGGCAAGTGGCCTACGTCAACGGGACGATGTTCACGACGGCGCCTGCCGAGGAGCTGGCCGCGGAGCTGGCCCGCACGCTCCCCGGTGACTTGTCCCACCTGTACTTCCTGTCGAGTGGCTCCGAGGCAGTCGAGGCCGCGCTCAAGCTCGCGCGGCAGTACTGGACGGAGGCGGGCCACCCTGAGAAGCGACGCATCATCGCCCTGGCCCCGGCCTACCACGGCAACACGCTGCTGGCGCTCTCGGCGTCGGCACGGCCGCAATACAAGACCTACGTGCGCGACTGGCTGGTGGACGTGATCCGCATACCCGTGCCGTGCTACGGCTGCGCCTGCGGTGGCGCCGATCCCTCCTGCCCGACGTGCACCGGCGTGACCCTCGCCGAGACGATCGAGCGCGTCGGTCCCGAAACGGTGGCGGCGTTCATCGCGGAGCCGGTCGGCGGGTCGTCCACCGGCGCGGCCGTGCCGCGCGCCGACTACTTCCGTGTCGTGCGCGAGACGTGCGACCGCTACGGTGTGCTGTTCATCGCCGACGAGGTGCTGTGCGGCGCGGGACGGACGGGGACGTGGTGGGCGATCGAGCCGTTCGGCGTCGCCCCCGACATTCTGACGATGGGGAAGGGGATCACCGGCGGCTACGCGCCGTTGTCGGCGCTGGCCGCGCCACGCCGTATCATCGACGTGCTGGCCGCGGGGGCGGGAAGCCTGTTCCACGCCCAGACGTTTTCGTTTCACCCGGTCGCCTGCGCCGCCGGCCTCGCCACCATCCGCACCATCGTGCGCGAGCGGCTGGTCGAGCGCTGCGCGGAGATGGGCACGCGGCTCCACGCCCGCCTGCAGCAGCTGCGCGACCTTCCGTCGGTTGGCGCGGTGCGCGGGCGCGGCCTGCTCGCGGGCGTCGAATTCGTGGACGACGGGCAGGGGCCGCTGCCGCGCAGCCTGCGGTTTGCCGAGACCTTCGCCGACCAGGCGCTCGAGGCGGGGCTGGTCGTCTGGCCCAACGTCGGGCACGTCGACGGGACATGCGGCGACCTCGCGATGCTCGCGCCGCCGTTCATCGTGACCGACGCGGAGCTGGACGAAATCGTGGCGCGTTTCACCGTCGCACTGGAGCGCACGCGCAGCGCCGTCGGCATGAGCGCCCTCGTCCCATGACGAAGATCACCTACGCGTCCACGGACGTCGATCTCGACGCGTTGCACGCGTCGTTCGACTCCGCGCTCGGCGCGCTGCGCGAGACGCTGGGCGGGGAGTACCCGAACTGGATCGGGGGCACGGCGGTGGCCGGCAATGGCCGGCCCCTCATCGACGTCACGCCGATCGACACGCGGCTCGTGCTGGGCAAGTTCGCCGCCGCACGGACGACGGACATCGATCGCGCCGTGCAGGTCGCGCACGCGGCGCAGCGGGACTGGGCGCGCACGCCGTGGCAGGAGCGCGTGGCGACGCTGCGGCGTGCGGCAGCCCTGATTCGCGAGCGCACGTTCGACCTCGCGGCCCTGATGAGCCTCGAGGTCGGGAAGAGCCGTCTCGAGGCGATGGGCGACGCCGAGGAATCGGCCGACCTGATCGACTACTACTGCCGCCAGCTCGAGGATGCCGCGGGGTTCGTGCGCGAGATGTCGCGCGTGACGCCGACCGAGCGCAATATCGACCTGCTGCGGCCCTACGGCGTGTTCGCCTGCATCGCGCCGTTCAACTTTCCGCTCGCTCTGTCCACTGGGATGTCCGCCGCCGCGCTGCTTGCAGGCAACGCGGTCATCTACAAGCCGTCCGAGGAGACGCCCTGGACGGGATGGAAACTGTACGAGATCTACCGTGACGCGGGACTCCCGGCGGGGGTGTTCAACTTCCTCGTGGGGCGGCGTGAAGAGATCGGCGACTATCTCTGGCAGCATGCAGGAGTGGATGGCGTCGTATTCACCGGCTCCAAAACCGTCGGGCTGCGGATCCATCACGGCGTGTCCACCCGCTGGATCAAGCCCTGTCTCATGGAGCTGGGCGGGAAGAATGCCTGCCTCGTCCTGCCCACCGCCGACATCGATGCCGCCGCCGAAGGGGTCATGCGCTCGGCCTTCGGGCTGCAGAACCAGAAGTGCAGCGCGACGTCCCGGGTCTAAGTGCACCGCGCGGTGGCCGAGCCATTCATGGAGCAGCTGCTGGAGAAGACCGAGGCCATGAAGATCGGCGACCCCACCGAGCGCGACGTCTATTTCGGTCCTGTCATCAATGACCGCGCCGTCGCCCGCTTCGAGCAGGCCGTGGCCCAGGCCCGGCGCGATGGCGCGATCGTCACCGGCGGCTGCCGGCTCACGGACGGGGCGCTGGCGCACGGGTTGTACGTCGCTCCGACCGTCGCCGCGCTCCCCGCCGACAGCCCCCTCTTCTCCGAGGAGTTGTTCGTGCCACTGCTCGCCGTCGCACAAGTCTCCGATCTTGACGAAGCGATTGCCCGGACGAACGCCGTCGAGTACGGCCTGACCGCCGGCATTTTCAGCGCCGACGCCCGTGAGATCGAGCGCTTCTTCGACGAAGTGGAGGCCGGCGTGTGTTACGCGAACAAGCGCAGCGGTGCCACTACCGGCGCCTGGCCCGGGGCGCAGCCGTTCACCGGGTGGAAGGCGTCGGGATCGACGGGGAAGGGGGGCTGCGGTCCCTACTACGTCGCGCAGTTCATGCGGGAGCAAAGCCGCACGGTGATCGCGTCATGAGCGCGGCGCGCGAGTACCCGCGCATCGTCGTGGCGCCCCCCGGGCCGAAGGCACGGGCCGTGGTCGCCAAGCACGACGAGTACGCCTCGACGTCGCTCCCCAAGGAGTATCCGCTCGTGATCGCCCGCGGCGAGCGGGCGATGGTCGAAGACGTCGATGGCAACCGCTATCTCGACTTCATGGCGGGCATCGCCGTGACGTCCACCGGCTACAACCACCCCGCCGTGGTGGCGGCGGTACGGGAGGCGGCGGGCCAGTTCCTGCACATTTGCGGCGCCGACTTCTACTTCGAGAAGTTCTCGCTCTTGTGCGAGCGGCTCGCCCGGCTGGCGCCGGGCTCGAGCAAGAAACGCGTGTTCCTGTGCAACTCGGGGGCGGAGGCGGTCGAAGGCGCCATGAAGCTGGCCCGCCATTCCACCGGGCGTCCCGCCTTCATCGCCTTCACCGGCTCGTTCCACGGACGCACGTACGGCGCGTTGTCGCTCACGGCGAGCAAAACGGTGCAGCGCGCCGGCTTCGGGCCGTTTCTCCCCGAGGTCTATCACGTCGCCTATCCCTATCCCTACCGCTGTGACTCCGACGCCACGCGCTTTTCGCTCGACCAGATCGAAGATCTCTTCGCCAAACGTCTCGATCCCAAGAGCGTGGCGGCGATCGTGGTCGAGCCGATCCAGGGCGAGGGCGGCTACGTCGTCCCGCCCGCGGGTTTCCTGCGCGATCTGCGAGCGCTGTGCGATCGCCACGGGATTCTGCTGGTCTGCGACGAAGTGCAGTCGGGCGTCGGCCGGACCGGGAAGATGTTCGCGTGCGAGCACGAGAATATCGAGCCCGACGTCATCACCACGGCGAAAGGGCTCGGCTCGGGGATGCCGATCGGGGCGTTCATCGCCAAAGAGTCGGTAATGAAGTGGGGCCCGGGCGCGCACGGGTCGACCTTCGGCGGCAACCCCGTCTGCTGCGCCGCGGCGCTCACGACGCTCGAGCTCGTGGAGCGCGACTTCATGGCCAACGCCACGAAGATGGGCGCGCGCCTCATGGCGGGGTTGCAGCAGCTTGCCCAGCGGCATGTCGTGATCGGCGAAGTGCGCGGCCAAGGGCTGATGATCGGGATCGAATTCGTGAAGGACAAGCAGACGCGCGAGCCCTATCCCGAGCTCGTCGCCAAGCTGGAGCGCCTCGCTTTTTCCAAGGGCTTGCTGCTGTTGGGCGCCGGGAAGACGTCGCTGCGACTTGCTCCTCCGCTGGTCGTGGATGAGTATGACGTGGACACAGCCCTTTCGATCCTCGACCAGTGTCTCAGCGAGCTGAAGTAGGCGTTGTCGGTAATCGGTCATCGGTACAGGATATCGGCACCGTGCTTACCGACAACCGATGACCGAGAACGCCTCAAAAGTCCTCAGCATGCACGACGCCATCGCGCGCCACGTGCACGACGGCGACACTGTGGTCATCGAAGGCTTCACCCACCTCATCTGCTTCGCCGCGGGTCACGAGATCATCCGGCAGCGTCGTCGCGATCTCACGCTGGCGCGGCTCACCCCCGATCTGATCTACGATCAGATGATCGCCGCCGGCTGCGCCAGGAAGCTGGTCTTCTCGTGGGCCGGCAATCCCGGCGTAGGCTCGTTGCACGCCTTCCGCCGGGCGACTGAGGGACCGTCGCCTTCGCTCGCCCTCGAGGAGTACTCGCATTTCGGGATGGTGGCCCGGTTCTCCGCCGGCGCGGCACGGCTGCCGTTCTGGACGCTGCGCGACTACGCCGGCACCGACCTGCCGATCGCGAATCCGGAGATCAAGAGCGTCACCTGCCCCTACACCGGGGAGCGGCTCGCGACGGTCCCGGCGCTGAACCCCGATGTCACGATCATCCACGCGCAACGGGCCGACGCGGCGGGCAATACCCAGATTTGGGGCCTCGTCGGTGTGCAGAAGGAAGCGGCGTTCGCGTCGCAGCGCGTCATCGTCGTGGTGGAGGAGCTCGTCGATACCGCCGTGATCCGGGCCGATCCCAATCGCACGCTGATCCCCGGCGTGATCGTCTCAGCGGTGGTCGTCGAGCCGTGGGGGGCGCACCCGTCCTACGCGCAGGGCTTCTACGATCGCGACAACGACTTCTACGTGTCATGGGAGCAGATTTCCCGCGATCCGAAGCGCTTGACCGCCTACCTGGACGAGTTCGTGCTCGGCGTCGAGGGCCGCGCCGGCTACCTCGCCCGCCATCCGGGACTCGTCGAACGGCTCCAGGCGAGCCAACAGGTGTGCGCCGGGGTCAACTATGGATTTTAGCGCCGACGAGATGATGGCGTCGGTGGCGGCGCGCGAGCTCGCCGACGGCGACGTGGTCTTTGTCGGCATCGGCCTCCCCAACCTCGCCTGCAACCTCG
>DATLVL010000276.1:0-7240 GCA_035577525.1 Gemmatimonadales bacterium
AGTTGAGCCGCGCCCCGTAGAACGGCACCGACCGCTCGCCGTCGGAGAGCCGCCCGATCTGTGGATACTCGGCTGGCGGGCGGGGGCGGTCGAAGATGAGCACTCCTTCCGCCGTGGCGGTCGAATCGTCCACCAGCAGCACCCCGAAGACGGTGGAGTCCCGCCTCGTCGCCGAATCGACGGTGACGACGGGAAGCTTCCCGCCCTGGTAGTCGAGCATGACGCGATCGCGCTCGCTCGAGACACGCACGAACGTCGAGTCCGAGCCGCCCACGATCCGAGCCGGCAGCATCGCGGGCAGCCCGCGCGGCGGTTCGCTGAGCAGCGAGTGCGCAGTGCTGATCTGCTCGAGGATCAGCCGTGGGCCCACGAGCAGCGCCATGCCGCAGACCGGGGAGCGGTGTGGGTCGACGGAGCAGGCGATGGGGCCGAGGGCGCAGAGCGCGAGCAGCGGAGCATGACGCAGCATCGTTACAACCTAATAGGTGTAGGCGACCGTGAGCGTGGTGGTGCGCACCGGCTCGAGCACGCGTGGCGCCAGGTTGTAGATGTAGTTCAGCGCGTTCGCGACCTTGAGGTGCGCTTCGAGCGGTCCCGCCCTCCAGCTGGCGCGCAGGTCGAGCACTGTGGCGCCGAGCTGGGGATCGCCGGGGAAGAGCGGATCCTGGCGCTCGAAGCGGCTCGAGTAGCGCAGGTCGGCTCCGACGCCGACAGAGCGCCAGGAGTAGTCGGCGGTCACCGTCACGAGGTGGCGCGGCCGGTAGAGCAGCGGCCGTTCGGGGACGGTGTCGTGCGCCAGCTCGAGGGCATCGAGGTAGAGGTACGCCAACGTCGTCGTCATGTGCGGGCCGAACGACATCGCCGTGACGTTGCAATCAAGACCCGCCAGCCGCGCCCGCTGCAGGTTCTGGAACTGGATTTGCAGCGACGGTGTCGTGGCCGGCTCGATCAGGTGCCGCGCCTCGGTCCAGAAGATCGCCGCATCGCCCCGCAGCCAGGGGACCGGCGACCACGACCGCCCCAGCTCCGCTGTCCACCCATCCTCCGCTCGCAGGGCGGGATTGGGAATCACCCGGAACCCCAGCGCGTAGGTCGTCACGAACCGCTCTGCGAGACTGGGTGCGCGATAGGCGCGCCCGATCGATGCGCGCCACGTCCCCGTGCGCGTCGGCCAGACGAGTCCGCCCCGGGGACTCACGAACGCCGTGACCCCGCCGGCGTCGATGGTGAGGAAGTCGCCCCGCGCGCCGAGCGTGGCGCGGAGCGGTCCCATCGCCTGCTCGGCTTCGGCATAGGCTGCGTACTCGTCCTGCATGTGGCGGCCAGCGCCGCCCGTCGTGTCGCCCGAAAAGACGTTGCTCGTGACGTCGGAATGGGCGGCCTCGACGCCCACGGTGACGATCTGGTCCGTATCGCGGCGCGTCACGAGCCGGGCTTCGCCGCCGTAGCGGTTCGCGACCGCGAAATCGGTGGGGGCGAACGGCGGCTGCCGCCCCGGATAGACGTCGGTGAAGTGGTTGCGCAGCCAGCTGAGGCGAGCCGACCAGGCGATGCGCGCCGAAGGGGTGCGCGTGACGAGCGCCGTGAAGTATCCCTTGTCGGAGCGCGTGGTGTTGCCGCGGTTCGCCGTGTCGATGCGGAACGGCTGGAATCCCTGCCCGGAGTCGGCGCACTGGCCGCTCGCGCACCATGGCTCGGGTACCTGGTACTGGTTGCTCGCCCAGCCCCCGGAAAGGTTGACGAGCAGCGCGGGCTCGGGCCGCCATTCGCCGCGGCCCGAGACCTGCCAGTGATCGGCCTTGTCCTGGTCGCGGTAGCCGTCGGAGTGGCGAGCGCCCGCGGCAAAGCCGGCGCGCACGGCCCCCTGTCCGTAAGACGCGGAGACGTCGAGACCGTCCTGGATGCCGGTGTAGTCGCGGAATCCCCAGACCGGTTGCGGTGGGTCCGCAAACACTCCCGCGGTCGCGCGCAGGCGCGCATGGGCCCCGGTCGGCAGCTCGCGCGTGATCAGGTTCACGACGCCGCCGAACGCCGACGATCCGTACAGCGCGGAGCCCGCGCCCTTGACCACTTCGACGCGCTGCACCTGGTCGACCGGCACGAGGTCCCAGTCGATGCCGCCGCGATCTCCCTGATTCGCGGGCACGCCGTCGACCAGGAGCAGGACGCGGCTGCCCAGCCCTTCGACGAAACCCGACGAGCCGCGGATGTTCACCTGGCCGCTTATGAACTGGACCCCGGGCGCCTTGTCGACCGCTTCGTCGACGGTGTTCACTGCGCGGGCGGAAATCGCCTCCCGGGACACCAGCGAGACGCTGGTGATCGCCTGGTCGAGCAGCTGCGACCGCTTGGCGGCGGTGACGATGGTGGGCAGCAGCGTCACAGGGGAGAGGCGCAGCCGGACGTCGTGCACGACCGTCTGGCCGGCCGTCACGTCGATCGTGTCGGCATCGGGGAAATAGCCGATCGTTGCCACGTCGACGATCACGCGGCCGGCTGGGACGGAATCGACGCGGTACGCCCCCTCCGCCGACGTCATGGTGATGGCGACGAGCCGCGGCGCCGGGCCCACGGTGCGCACGCGCACGCGCGCCTGGCGCACCGCGAGGCCGGCAGTGTCGCTCACAGCGCCGCTGACGCTGCCGCTCCCCTGGCCGGCGATGGCAGCTGGGAAGAGGACAACCGTGACGAGCAGGGCGGCGGTTTTCACGGGAAGTAGTACGACACCGGGTGCATATTGGTGAAGTCGACGACGAAGTCGATCCCGGTCGCGGCGCCGTTTACGACCACGACGCCCGCCTGCGTGGTGTCGGCAGGGTTCTTGTAGAAGCCCGCTTCGCGCAGCAGGCTGTCGGCGTTCTGCTGCGACAGGGCGCCCTGCTTTTTCCAAGCGGCGAGCACCCAGTGATAGGTGCCATCGGGGAGCGGCAGTGCGTAGGGCTGCGACCTGGTGCGGGCGGCGCTGTCGAGTCCGAGTGTCGGCGGGGGCAGCGGCTGGAAGCTGAAGAGGTCATTCTGGGACTGCGGGAAGGTGGCGTAGGCGACGACATATACGACATCGGTCGATTCGGGCAGGGCGCCGCGGAACGTGACCGAGCCGCAGATACCCTGGAACCCGGCGGGGCAGACCGTCTGCGGCTTGAGGCCTTCGTTGCAGGCGGTGGCCGCGCCGGCGGTCAGCAGGCACCACAGGAAGCGTGATGTGCGAGGCATCGATTCCAAACTTACTTGACCCTCAAGACCCCCGCGAATAACGTAGTCGGCGTCATGCCGATCTACGAATTCCGCTGCGCCAAGTGTCGCACGCGTTTCACCCTGTCGATGTCGATCAGCGATCACGGCCGTCGTCGCCCCGTCTGCCCCAAGTGCAGCGGGCGGGAGGTCATCGCCGTGCTGTCGCCGTTCTTCGCCAAGACCGTCCGCAAGAGCTAGGCGGCGTGTTCGAGCGGCTGCGTGATGCCTTGAAGGCAGCCCTCGATGCGGCGACGCCGCCCGGCAACCTGCGGGACCTGGCGCGCCAGATGCGCGAAGCGGTGGTGGATGCGAGAGTCGCGGTGGAGGAGATCCGCGGCGCCGTCACCCGCACCGACGCGGACCTGGCCGCCGAGCGGCAACGGCTCGCCGACGCCGAGCGACGCGGCCGGCTCGCCGCGGAGATCCAGGATCAGGAGACGGTGCAGGTCGCCGAGCGGTTCGCCGCGAAGCACCGCGAGCGGGCCGGCGTGCTCGAGCGGAAACTCGGCGCGCAGCGCGAAGAGCTGGGGCTCGCCGAGCGCGAGCTGACGGAGATGCAAGGCCAGCTCAAGACGGCGGATCTTGGCGTCCCCCCTCCAGTCGGGGGCACCAGCAGCACGGAGCAGGCGTGGCGCGACCTGCAGGCCGCCGGCGGCGCCCGTCCCGACGTCGATCTGCAGCAGGAGCTCCTCAAGCACGATATCGACCGCGTCGCGCGCGAGCGCGCCGCGGATGAACAGCTCGACCTCCTGAAGAAGAAAATCCGCAAGAAAAAGGAGTAGCCGATGCTCCTCGCGGTCGTTGCCCTGCTGCAGCAACCGGTGGCCGCCCCGCCCGATCTCCTGAAGCGGGCGCACACCTACAGCATCGTCGCCTACGACTCGGCCACCGGCGACCTCGGCGTGGCGGTGCAGTCGAAGTTCCCCAACGTCGGCGGCATCGTGCCCTGGGCCAAGGCGGGAATCGGCGCCGTGGCGACCCAGTCGCTCGGCAACACCGCCTATGGGGACGAGGGGCTGCAGCTGATGGCGATGGGAGCGACGGCCCCCGAGGCGATGCGGATCGTGATGCGCCGCGACGGGCGGCCGTCGCAACGGCAGGTCGGCATGGTGGACGGGCACGGCAACGCCGCCAGCTGGACGGGCGACTCCTGCTTCGATTGGGCGGGGGGCCGCACGCTCGGCGCGGACGGCCAGATCGTGACCGGCGCCAAAGGCGCGATGATCGTGGGCCGCCACTTCGCCGCGCAGGCGAACATCATGGTGAGCGATCAGACGGTGAAGAACATGGCCGATGCGTACGTGCGCGCCACGGGCTCGCTCGCCGACCGCCTGATGGCGGCGCTGGTCGCGGGGCAGGCGGGCGGCGGTGACAAGCGCGGCATGGAGTCGGCCGCGCTGCTCGTCGTGCGAGCCAACGGCGGCTACCTGGGCGCCAACGACCGCTACATCGACATCCGCGTCTACGACGACACCAACCCGATCCGCGAGTTGCAGCGGCTGTACCGGTTGCACCAGCTGTATTTCTTCCAGAGTCGCACTGAAGATCTGGTGACGATCACCCCCGACATCGTGAAGCAGCTCGAGCCGATCCTGCTGGCGGAACCGGTCAATCAGAAGGAGAAATGGCTCGACGCGCCGCAGGGGACGGCTAGCCCCAAGTTCCTGCAGGCGCTGGAGAACTTCATGTACTGGGAGAACTACGACGTGCGCGTGCGCACCGATGGCAAGATCGACCGTGTGGCGCTGGACGATATCCTGGCGCGACGGAGGAAACGTCCGTGAACGGCTCTCAGTGGTTCGGCCACCCGCGCGGGCTGTCGACGCTCTTCTTCACCGAGATGTGGGAGCGGTTCAGCTACTACGGGATGCGGGCATTCCTGATCCTCTACATGACCGCAGCCGTGGCGAACGGCGGATTGGGATTCGACGACAAACACGCCGCCACGGTGTACGGCAACTACGTCGGGGCGGTGTGGCTCACACCGATCGTGGGCGGGTTCATCGCTGACCGGTTGCTCGGGCAGTACCGCAGCGTGTTGCTGGGCGGATCCATCATCGCGCTGGGGCACTTCACGCTCGCGTTCAAGACGCTGTCGACGTTCTACGCCGGGCTCGTGTTGATCGTCATCGGCACGGGACTCCTCAAGCCCAACGTTTCTACGATCGTCGGCTCGCTGTACGAGGACGGCGACGCGCGTCGCGACGCCGGGTTCTCGGTGTTTTACATGGGCATCAATCTGGGAGCGTTCATCGGTCCGCTGATCGCCGGGGGCCTCGCCCAGAGAGTGAACTGGCATCTGGGCTTCGCGATGGCGGGATTCTGGATGGTGCTGGGGTTGATTCAGTACGTCGTGGGACGTCGCCACCTCGATCCGGGACTGGCGCGACTCGCCGCCCGCTCCAAGCCGGCGGAGACGGCGTCTGGTGCGGGGGGCGGGTTCAGCGCGGAGGAATGGAAACGCATCGTCGTCGTATTCGTGCTGTTCGTGTTTGCGTCGGTGTTCTGGGGTGCGTACGAGCAGGCCGGCTCGACACTGAACCTGTTCGGTGACCGCTACACCAACAACACCGTGTTGGGATTCTCCTACCCGTCCTCCTGGTATGTGTCGGTGCAGGCGCTCTTCGTGATCCTGCTCTCGCCGGTGTTCGCCTGGATCTGGGTGAAGCTCGGGCCCCGGCAGCCGTCTGTCCCGTCTAAATTCGCGCTCGCCCTCTTATTCGCCGGCGTCGCGTTCCTGCTGCTCGTCCCGGCGGGCGCGATGGCGCAAAGCGCGGCGGGCATCAAGGTCAGCCCGCTGTGGCTCGTCGCCGCCTACTTCATCGAAGAGTGGGGCGAGCTGTGCCTCAGCCCGGTCGGGTTATCCGCGGTCACGAAACTCGCGCCGAAGCGCATCGTGAGCTTCATGATGGGCGTGTTCTTCCTGTCCAACTCACTCGGCAACAAGCTCGCTGGGTGGACGGCCGGATTCTTTAGCTCGATGCCGTTGTCGCAGCTGTTCGGGGCGGTGGCGGCGGTGTGCCTCGTCGCGGCGGTGATCATGTTCGTGCTGGTAAAGCCGGTGAAGCGGATGATGGGGGGAGTCACCTAGGATGCTGAAGCGACTTGCCGCTCTGCTGCTCCTGGTGGGTCTCTGTCTCCCCTACGGCTGCGATGTCCGTCCGATCACCGGCGTCTGGCACGATCTGCCGTCGATCCTGTTCCTCGGCATCCCGGTGATCGCGACGCTGATCTACGTCTTGCACACGCTCGTGCCGCCGGTCGCCGCGTTTCACGATCGCAACGCCGCGGTCCTGCACGCGATCACTCGCGTAGTCTACTTCGGTCTCGTGGGCGGCTATCTGGCCTTCGCCGTGAAGCACCGGGATGACACGCCCGGGCTCATCGACACCGCCATCGCCCTCGTCGTCACCGGCGTCCTCATCGTCTGGCAGGAGCGGCGCGGCACGAAAGCGGCGCGGCTGCCACTCCTGCTGCTCACGACGGTGGGCGTGCCGGAGGTCGCCTATCTGGCGGCGCTGCTGCCCGCGGGCGACCTGCGAATTGGAGCGTGGATTTTCACGGCGGGGTGGGTGCTCGGCGTTGTGGCGGAGATGCAGACTCTGGCGGTGGCACCGATCATCGCGCACAGCGGCTGATCGTCAGCGCATCGGGTCTTCCGCGAAATGGCACGCCGCGAGGTGACCAGCTGGGACCTCGCGCAGGGCGGGCGCCTCCGTGCGGCAGCGGTCGTTTTTCTTTGGATGCGGGCAGCGCGGGTGAAACGGGCACCCCGCCGGTGGATCGGCCGGGGAGGGAACGTCGCCCTGGAGAATGATGCGCTGCGGCGTGGCGGTCGGATCGGGCACGGGGACTGCCGAGAGCAGTGCGCGCGTGTACGGGTGCCGCGGCAAACTGTACACCGCCGCCGCCGGGGCCCGCTCCACGATCCGCCCCAGGTACATCACCGCGACATCGTCCGCGATGTGCTTCACGACCGCCAGGTCGTGCGCGATGAACAGGTAGG
>DATLVL010000277.1:0-3657 GCA_035577525.1 Gemmatimonadales bacterium
GGCGGCGACGCCTTCATTGCCCTTGCCGCCGAGCCCGACGGGCCAGTTCACCGACGTTCCCTTGCCGACCTTGTCCTTCCAGTCGGGGCTGACCTTGGAGAGGTAGTCGGTGAAGATGTACGACGTGCCCGAGCCGTCGGAGCGGTGCACGACCAGAATGTCCTGATCGGGGAGCCGCACGCCCGGGTTCGCCGCGGCGATGCGGGCGTCGCCCCACTTGGTCACCTTGCCGAGGAAGATGTCGGCGAGGAGCGCCGGGGTGAAGCGCAGCTGCTTCGTGACCCCCGGGATGTTGTAGGTGATGACGACCGCGCCGAGCACGGTGGGGATGTGCAGCACGTTCCCCTGGATCGCCGCGATCGCGGAATCGGTCATTGGGGCGTCCGACGCGCCGAAGTCGACGGTCTTGTCGGAGAACTGCCGGATGCCGCCGCCCGAGCCGATCGACTGGTAGTTCAGCTGGACGCCCGGATTCGCCTGGTTGTAGGTCAGCATCCAGTTCTGGTAAATGATGTTCGGAAACGTCGCGCCGGCGCCGGTGAGCTTCACCTGCGCGGCCGCGGAAGCGGCGCTCAGACCGAGCACCGCCGCCACGTTGAGAAGAGTTCTACGCATCATGAGATCCTCGAGTCCAATCAGAAGGTGAACTGAATCTGGAAGAAGCCGGTGGCCCTGGCGGCGTCCGCGGCCGGCGACGGCGCGGCGTTCTTGTACGACAGCCAGTCCACGTCACCCAGGAGCCGCAGGTTCGGGCTCAGCTGGTAGGACAACCCTGCGATAAACCGGGTGCTCGTAAAGCCGGGCGTGGTGGACGGTGCGTTCTTGTCGGGCTTGGTGAAGTCGACCCGGGCGATCGCGGCAGCCTTGGAACCCGGGAAGTGGAACACGCCGAAGCCGCTGATTACCTGTCCGTCGCGCAGGGTCTGGGTCGTGGCCGCGCCCGAGTCCTTGGTGACGGCGAACTCGCCGGCCAGCGTGACGGCCTTCGACCGGTAGGAGAGCATGCCGAGGAAGCGCTGCCGCTTGCCGCCGCCGGTGGGCTTGCCGTACTGGCCGTAGCCCGTCAGGCGCAGTCCGCCGACGCGGCTCGAGTCGTTGGTATCCATCAGGCGGAAAGAGACGCGCCCTTCGATGTCCTTGCGCTGGTCGCCAGGGCCGCCGCTGTAGCCTTCACCATTCACGAACGTCAGCTGCATGTTGACCTTGTCCGGGCCCCACTTGCCGTCGACGCCGAAGCCGATGTCGGACGACGTGAGGTAACCGGTGGTGCCGGCGGGCGCGCCCGGAATCGCGCGCTCCATCGCCATCTGGCCCTGCATGCGGTAGTCCCACAGCGCCTCTTCCCAGTCGAGCCAGGGCGTGTGGATCATGCCGAGCTTGAACGTCAGCGCGCTGTTCACCGGGGTGTACGTCGCGAAGGCGTACTTCAAGCGGTAGCGCAGCGAGTTGTCACCGGCCGGGCGGTTGACGTCCAGCGTGACCCGCGCGCCCACTCCGCCGGCGAAGCGCCCGATGAGGTTCACGTAAGCGCGCGTGATGTCGAAGTTGTTGACGTGGTTCGCGGTGTCCTTCAGCAGGTACCCGTACTGGGCGTAGCTGACGCCCGAGACGGTGACCTGGGTCTGGTTCTGCGCCGCGGCGACTCGGGGCACGAGCAACGCGCCGACGAGCGCGAGGCTGCCGAGACCCATCGACAGAGAGCGATGCACGGTAGTAACTCCTCAGAGAGAGTGAACAGCGGGCGTTTCCCGTCGCCCGGACGGCCCGTTGCGGGCATGAACAAGCTCGGTTGATGCTATCACGGGGGCCTTTCGGGCAAGTCACAATCCCGTAACGACGCAGATAGCGGAGCTGTGCAAGCCTCCGCTACCTGGCACCCGAACGCCGACCGTGCGGCGGCGAACGGATGAGAGCGGGAGCTGCGCACGGTGCAATCGCGAAGAACCTCGCGCCGCGGCATCACGCGGCGCTGTCGAGTGGGTCACGGTTCCGTAACGGCAGGACGCGTCGGCGCCCGCGGCTGAAGCCGCGGCTCGGCTTCGTCCGCTGAAGCGGAGCATCGGCCCGTTCACGGGCAGTCGCCGAGCCGCGAGTTCACTCGCGGGTCAAACGGCAGGACGCGCCGGCGGTGGCCGGCGCGTGTCGACAGCGCGAGCGGTGCAGCGGGGGAACAGCGACTAAAACAACGCGGTGGCGGCCAGGGCGCCGCCCAGTCCCAGAATTACGCCGGCCAGCACGTCGCTGGCGTGATGCACGCGTAACGCCACGCGCGAGTAGCTCACCAGCGCTGCCAGCGGCAGCGCGAGTGGTGCCGTCCAGGGAGAGGCGACCACCGCCGTCATCGCGACCGCGGTCGCCGCGGCGGCGTGGCCCGAGGGGAACGAGAACTGGTCGGGCAGCGGGACCAGGGCGAGCGGCCGGCCGAACGCGTCGCTGGGGCGCGGCCGCGCCACCACGCGTTTGAGCAGCTGCACCGGCACGTGCGACAGCACGTTGGCGAGCAGCATGGCCGCGCCGAGCCGCGTCTGGCCCGCCGCCAGGACCACGAGACCGATGCCGATCGTCGTGGAGGCGTCGCCCAGGTGGGTGAGCCGTCGCATCACAGCGCGCTCTCCTGCGCGACCAGCTGCGGCGCGAACGCCTCGAGCAGGGGACGGCCCTCGTAGCAGTCGGGGATCGGCGCCCCGAACCACCACAGCACCGTCGCCGACAAGTCGAGAATCGAGACCGGGCCAAGCAGGCGGTGCTCGCGCGCGACCCCCGGTCCGGCGAGGATGAGCGGGATATGCTCGTTGACGGGGTGCGGGTGATAGTGCTCGGTCGCGAGCACGCCGCCGCCGCCGTGATCCGCCACGACGATGAGCAGCGCGTCGTCCACGTGCTGCGACAGCACGCCGATCGCTGCATCGATCTCTGCCGCGGCGGCGAGATAGCGGTCCGACATCCACCCGTGCTCGTGCCCCGCGGTGTCGCAGTCGGGGAGGTACACGAATACCAGCCCCGTGCCCGCTTCGCCGACGAGCCAGTCCGCGGCGGCGGCGGTGTCGCGCGCGCGGCGGCCGGCGGGGAGCAACCGGCGCACGCCGGCGGCCGAGCCGAGCGCCCACGCGACGGGCAGCGACGTGAGCGGCAGCTCGGCGGTGACCACGTCCGCGGGGACGCCGTGGCGCGACAGCTCGCGCGCCACCGGACGCAGGCGTCCGATGCGCGGCAGGAAATCGAGCCCCGGCTGGATGAGGCGGTGTGTCTCGGGCGCGACGCCGGTAGCGAGGGACGCGAGCGCCGCGACGGTGGCGCTGGGCCGTACCGTGCGGGCGACGGCGGCACTCGTATGGGCTGCCGCGAGGGCGTGCAGCGACGGCATGATCGTCGGCGTGATCGCATCGGGCCGCAGCCCGTCGGTGAGCGCGAGAATCAGGCGGCGCATGCGGTCACGCCGTGGGATGGGCCCCGGGCGTCCGCCCCAGCCGGTGGGCGAGCCACGCGACGAACGGGACGCCGAGGACGACGTAGGCAACCAGTGAAAACCAGATCAGCATCGGGTTAACGCTCCTTCCGTTTGGAGTGCAGGGATCTCGGGCGTCGGCCGCGGATCGGCCACGACCCCGACTAATGCGCCGTACTGGCGCAACAGCTCTTCGTCTTCGCTCTTCACGT
>DATLVL010000278.1:0-27958 GCA_035577525.1 Gemmatimonadales bacterium
AACGGAAATTCTGGGCGACGAACTCGTATACCGCGGTCAGAGAATCGCGCAGCGAAGTGCGTCCCCGCACCAGCTCGGCCGCCTTGGCCTGCACCGCCGGCGTCACCCTTTCCCGATCGTGCTCGAGTCCGAGGTACCAGCGCCCGACGTCCGCCCACGAATGAAACGTCGTCAACTGGACGCCGTGCGCCCGCGCGAGCTTCGCCGCAGTCGCCGTCGTATCGACCTCTGGATTCGCAAGCCGCCAGCGGTAGATACGGCGGTCCGTCGTCTCGCTGATTTGCGGCGACGGCCCGCCCTCGGTCTTCACCAGGACGTACTTCTGACGTGGCACGTCCACAGTGATGCGCTCGTCGCGGACGATCGCGGTACGGATGAACGGGGCACTGTACCAGAACTCCCCCGGCGTGATCGGGGTCTGCTCCAGCCAGGTGATGTGGTACTCGAGCGTGTCGCCAGGACGCAGTCCCGGTACAGTGATGATCTTCTCGCGGAGATCGGAGTACATCGGCGCCTCGCGACCGACCGGGGCGGTGACGTCCTGTACGGAGCTCGCCGGAGCAACGACCACCCCGCCGCCCGACTTCAGCACGCGTACCGTGTCGATACTGAGACGCTGGTTCGCCGAATCGTAGGAGAAGGTCAGCTCACCGAGCAGCCGGACTCCTGCCTCGGTGCGCACCTGCACCCGCGCGGCGACAGTGATGCTTCCCGTGCCGTCAACCTCATAGCGCACCGTACGTTGGATAGACTCGTAGATCAGCGGATGATCAGAGGAATCGCGGGAGGCGCGGTCTACTTGCCGCGCCCCTGCGTGCGTGGAAAGCAGGAGTGACAGCAGCACAGCGCTCGAAAAGTCCATCCGTCAACATGTGCGATCGGGCGCTGGGCGACAATGTTTTGTAGGACCGGTGCCTACAATCCTTGTCGTTTCCCGTTTGAATCTCACGCCAGAGCCCCCTCTCCATTGAGAGAGAGGGGGGATGCCGCTCGACTTACTGCACGATCACTGTCCCGCTCATCGAAGCCCCGTGCACCGCGCAGATGTAGTGGTACGTCCCCGGAGTGTTGAACTGCACCGCGTAGCTGCCACTGCTCATGATCGAGCTGCTGGCGAACGACGTGGTGCCGGTGGACTGGACGCTGTGTCGCAGTGAGCCGCTCCACGACCACGTCACGGTAGCGCCGACCGCCACCTGAGTGACCGCGGGATTCTGGCTGCCGTCGTGCGCGCTGACGAACTGGATGCCCGGGCCGACCGACACCGAACCCACCGGACCACCACCGCCACCGCCTTGTCCACCGCCGCCCCCACCTCCGCTGTACCCGGGGCCTGTCGAGTAGCCCGCGCATGCCGCGAGCAGCAGAAGTCCGGCTGCAAAGAAGCTTCGGTAACGCATAACGCCTCCCAGCTATTTGTCTGGCGACGCACGTTCCGCCGAGCGGCGGTGCCGCAGTCTTCTTGAGAACAGCGCGACCGGCGTGCGCGATGTCGGGAGTGCGTGAGTGGTGAGTCAGGCTCTCGCGGTGATGTTCGCCGCCCTGACCATTGCGATTGTGCGGATGATCACGTTGGTCTGGCGACACCCTGAAGGGCGCGTCTTATAGAGCACTGCGCGACAGCGCAGTGATTTGCGAGGCACACCCTTTAGGGTGTCGCCAGGGAGGCTAGCCGAGCCTCGTCGCCCTCCACAACCCAACTCCACCTACCACGACGAATCCCACCAGCGCGAGGGTCAGCACCGCGGCCCATCCCCACGCGACATGCAGCGCCGGGACCCGCGCGGCGGATCCGAACCAGATGAACACGATCGTCGCGATCGCGACGATCACCCAGTCGATCGGGCGGCGCCGAGTCCGCGCGGCGCTCGTATCCTGTCCCGCCAGGCCGGCTGCGACGTACGCCGGGTCGACACCGTAGCGCTCGCTCTCCCGCGCCCCCGCCTCTTGCCAGCGCTGGTGCTCGGCGCCCGACGCCGACGCGAGTGCGATCGCCCCGGCGCCCAGCGCCATGAGGAGCGAGCCCCCGATCACCTTGGCCCCGCCTGATTCCCCGAATACCAGGATGCCCCAGGCGAGTCCCCACAGCTGATTCGTGTTCGACAATGGAATGCCGCGGCTGATGCCGACGTACTTCGCGGCGTATTGCTGGAACAGGTCGCCTACCACCCACACGAAGCCCGCGAGCATGATCCAGAACAGCACGTCGCGGCTGCGCACCAGGTCCGCCCATAATGGGCCGACGCCGCCCGAGAACGTGACGGCAAGCAGCGACATCATCCCCAGCTCGCCGATCGTGAAAAACGCCACGAACGACATCGGGTGCATGCCGGTGAGGTACGCCTTGCGATAGGGGATGTACATCGTCCCCCACAAGGCTCCCGCCATGAGCGCTGCAGCAACGCCGCGCAGCGCCGAACCGCCCGGACCGCTCGTCGACGACGCGATGGCAAGCAGTGTCGCCCCGGTAAACATCAGCGCCGCGCCACCCAGCACGGCGAGCACACGCGGCCGCCCCGCGGAGCGCAGCTCGTTGAACAGCAGCGTGCCCCAGAGGATCCCGAGCAGGCTGTTCGCGTTCCACAGCGGGAACGCGATCGACAAACCAATGTCCTTGATCGCGAACACGGTGAGGGTATTGGCGACCGCCCACAGGCACCCCGCCAGCGCCGCCCAGATCACGAGGTGGGGAGCCTGCCGCACGTCCTCGGTGACGGCGGCGGTGCCGCGCACCAGCGCCGGGAGGCTCCAGCGCGCCAGGAATACCCCGAGCACCATCATGAACGAAATCGTGACCGGTGGAATGCCGAGCACCACGAGCTTCGTCGGTGCCTCGGCGGCGCCGAGCCAGGCGCCAGCGGCGAACCCGGAGAGCATCCCTACGCGCTGGAGCGCGCGCAGCCGTCCCGGGTCGATCGCGCTCACGCGATCCATCGCAGTACGAGGAGCCCGAGGATGAGCACGATCACCGGGATCCAGAAATGCGGATCGGAGAGGAGCGCCCGAGTGCGGGAGGGTCTTGTGGGGTTCATGGAATCAGCGCCACCTTGCATCGATGAACGACAAGATCGGCGTCGGTCTGATCGGGTCGCGGTTCATTTCCTCGATCCACGCGGAAGCATTGAAATCGGTCTCCAACGCGGCGGTGCGCGGCGTCATGTCCCCGAGCGCGGGCCACGCCAAAGACTTCGCGAAGCAGCACGGTATTCCTCACCACTTCACCGATCTCGACCAGTTGCTCGCCCGTGACGACATCGACATGGTCGTCGTGGGCGCTCCCAACATCTACCATTGCGACGTCACCCTCCGCGCAGCCAGGGCCGGCAAACACATCGTGATCGAGAAGCCGATGGCCATGAACCTGGCCGAGGCGGACCGCATGATTACCGCCTGCAAAGCGGCGAATGTCAAGTTGATGTACGCCGAGGAGCTGTGCTTCACTCCGAAATATGTGCGCATGAAGGCACTGCTCGACGAGGGCGCGCTCGGCAGACCGGTGCTGCTGAAGCAGTCCGAGAAGCACGACGGACCGCATGCCGATCACTTCTGGGACGTGGAGCGCTCGGGGGGAGGCGTCACGATGGACATGGGCTGTCACGCCATCGCCTTCTTCCGCTGGCTCAACGGCAACGACCCGATCGCGTCGGTCTACGCCCAGATGAGCACCAGCGTCCACGGGGCCAAGACCAAGGGCGACGACAACGCAATCCTCATCCTCGAATTCCAGAACGGGGTCACGGCGCTCGCCGAAGAAAGCTGGACCAAGCTCGGCGGGATGGACGATTGCGCCGAGATCCATGGCTCAGAGGGTGTCGCCTACGCCGACGTGCTTCAGGGCAGCTCGATCCAGACTTACAGCACCCGCGGCGTCGGCTACGCCGTGGAGAAAGCCGGCATCACCACCGGCTGGAGCTTCACGATGTACGAGGAGATCTGGAACTACGGCTTCCCCCAGGAGCTGCAGCACTTCGTCGATTGCGTGCAGCGCGACACGCAGCCGCTGGTGACCGGCGACGATGGGCGTGCGGTGCTCGAGGCGATCTTCGCTGCCTACGCATCGGCGGGCACGGGACGGAAGGTCGCGCTGCCGTTCACGACCGACGTCGACAAACCGTACAAACTCTGGAAGCCCTGATTGAACGTCGTCACCTGCGAAAACTACGAGCGGTTGAGTGCCCAGGCGGCGGCGATTGTCGGCGCTCAGATCGAGCGCAAGCATTCGTTGCTGTTGTGCGCGGCCACCGGCAACTCACCGATCGGGTTGTATGGCGAGCTGGCGCGCCGCGCCGCTGTCGATCGCGAGCTGTTTCGATCGATCAAAGTCGTCGCGCTCGACGAATGGGGCGGCTTGCGCGACACCGATCCCGGATCGGCGGCGGGCTACTTGCGGGAGCGCGTGCTCACGCCGCTCGCGATCTCCCCCGATCGCTTCATCGCCTTCGACCCCGGGATCGACCCCGCCGAAGCCTGCAGCCGGATGCGCGCCGAGCTCGAGCGCATCGGTCCGATCGACCTCGCGGTCCTAGGGCTTGGGCGCAATGGCCATGTCGGATTCAACGAACCGGGACCGGCGCTCGTCCCCTACTGCCATGTGGCACAGCTGTCCGAAGAGACGCAAGCGCACGCCATGACGCGCTCGATGCCCAAGCCCCCGCGTCAAGGGCTGACGCTCGGCCTCCAGGAGATCCTCGCCGCGCGCCGCATTCTGCTGCTCGTGACCGGTGCAGGGAAACAGCAAACAGTGGCGCGCTTGCTGACGGAAGAAGTGACCACGACGCTGCCGGCCTCGCTGTTGTGGCTGCACGGCAACGTCGATTGTCTCATCGACCGGGCGGTGTTGTGACAGAGCAGTTGACGCGCCGCTTCGGCACCGTGCATGCCACGGCGCTCAACATGATCAACATGATGGGGATCGCGCCGTTCATCACTATCCCGCTCCTCATGACGGCACTCGCCGGGCCGCAGGCGATGCTCGGATGGGCGGTCGCCCTGGTCGTGGTCGTGGCGGACGGCATGGTCTGGAGTGAGCTCGGCGCCGCGATGCCCGGCTCGGGCGGCTCGTTCCGCTACCTGGTAGAGGGTTTCGGCCCAGCGACGTTCGGCCGCCTTGTAGGATTCCTCTTCATCTGGCAGTTCATCCTCAGCGGCCCGCTCGAGATCGCCTCGGGCTACATCGGGTTCGCCAACTACGCCGGCTACATCTGGACGGGGCTGACGAAGACCGGTGCCTTCGCGATCGCCGCGCTGGTCGGCGTCGTGAACATCGTCCTGCTGTACCGCCGCATCCACTCGATCGCGAAGATCACGATCAGCCTCTGGGTCGGGTCGCTCGTGGCGGTCGCCGTCGTGATCGCGACGGGAGTCATGCACTTCGACCCTCACCGGGCGTTCGACTTCCCGCCCCACGCGTTCGCCTTCTCCAAGAGCTTCCTCTTCGGCCTCGGGGCTGCCTCGAGCATCGGGATCTACGACTATCTCGGCTACTACAACGTCTGCTACATCGGCGACGAGGTGAAGGACCCGGGGCGCGTCATCCCGCGTTCGATTCTCATCAGCACGGTCGCTGTCGCGCTGATCTACATCGCGATCAATTTCTCCGTGATCGGCGTCGTGCCGTGGCGCGAGTTTGTACCGGCCCAGGACAAGCCGGCGGCGAATTTCATCGTCTCGATCTTCATGCAGCAGACCTACGGCCCCGTCGTCGCGGCATGGTTCACGTTGCTCATCCTGTGGACCGCGTTCGCGTCGGTGTTCGCGCTGCTGCTCGGCTACTCACGCATTCCGTACGCCGCGGCGCGCGACGGCTACTTCTTCAAGCCATTCGCCCGGCTGCACCCCAAGGGTCAGTTTCCATATGTGTCGCTCATCGTGCTGGGCGTCCTGTCGATCGCCGGCAGTGCGTTCGATTTGGGCACCGTGATCTCGGCGCTGCTCGCGACCAGAATCCTGATCCAGTTTGTCGGCCAGATCGCCGCCGTGGTCCTGTTGCGGCGCAACCGTCCCGACATGCCGCGGCCGTATCGCGTCTGGCTCTACCCGCTGCCCCTGCTCCTCGCGCTGGTCGGCTGGATTTTCGTGTACGGGACGACCGACCCAACGATCCTCCTGTGGAGTCTTGGTGCGATGGGTCTCGGTGTCGTCGGATTTCTCCTTTGGTCGTCGCGGACGGGGACGTGGCCATTCGCGCGCACCCGCTGACTGGGGATATCGTAGTGGCATGACGCCAAGAACCGTGAACCGCTACGATCAGATGACCTACCGCCGCTCGGGCGCGAGCGGTGTGCTGCTGCCGCTCGTGTCGCTCGGGCTGTGGCACAACTTCGGCGACGTCGATCCGTTCGAGAAGTCGCGGACCTGCGTGCGGCGCGCCTTCGACCTCGGCATCACACACTTCGACCTCGCCAACAACTACGGTCCGCCGCCGGGATCGGCCGAGAAGAACTTCGGCAAGATTCTGAAACGTGATCTCGCGGGCCATCGCGATGAGCTGTTCATCTCGTCCAAGGCGGGATGGGACATGTGGCCGGGGCCGTACGGCAACTGGGGCTCGCGCAAGTACCTGATCGCGAGCCTCGATCAGAGCCTGAAACGCATGGGGCTCGACTACGTCGACCTCTTCTATCACCACCGCCCCGACCCGAACACGCCGCTCGAAGAGACGATGGGTGCGCTCGACTTCGCCGTGCGCTCGGGGCGAGCGCTGTACGTCGGCATTTCCGCGTACTCTCCCGAAGAAACGCGCCACGCCGTGGCCGTGCTCGCAAAGATGGGGACGCGCTGCCTCATCCATCAACCGAAGTACAGCATGCTGGTGCGCGACCCCGAGCAGGGGCTCTTGGCCACGCTTTCCGAGCTCGGCGTCGGGTGCATCTGTTTCTCACCGCTCGCTCAAGGGTTGCTCACCGACCGCTATTTCAAGGGGATCCCGAAGGACTCGCGCGCCGCGAAGCCGCACGGGTTTCTGCACAAGGAGCAGGTGACGGAGGCGGTGCGCAAGAAAGTCCTGAAACTCAACGAGATCGCCAAGGCACGAAGGCAAACGCTGGCGCAGATGGCGGTCGTCTGGACGTTGCGCCACGGCGGGATGACGTCGGCGATCATCGGCGCGAGCAAACCGAAGCACATCGAGGATGCGGTGGCGGCGCTTTCGAATCTGAAGTTCTCGACAGAGGAATTGGCGGCGATAGATCGGATTCTGAACTCTTAATCAGCGATCGATGTCCCCGCTCGCTCGGGGGCGACACGCTGAAGCGTGAGCCCCCCACAGGCACAGCGCTTTAGCGCACTGTTACCTGAGGCACACCCTTTAGGGTGTCGCCAACACAGGCACACCCTTTAGGGTGTCGCGTACAGGAGGCTTGTACCGTGCCTAAACCGGTTTCGAATCTTGCTCGTGCGCTCTTCCCCCTGGTGGCACTCTGCTCCAGCGCCGCCGCCCAGTCCCCCATGCTCTACGGCGACATGCACTGGCGCTCGATCGGCCCGGTACGTGCCGGCCGCGCCCGCGCAGCCGCCGGCGTGGCCACCCAGCCCAACGTCTTCTACGCCGGCTTCGACAACGGCGGGGTGTGGCGCTCGACCGACTACGGCTCCACCTGGGTGCCGCTGTTCGACGATCAACCCACCGGGTCGATCGGCGCGATCGCCGTGGCACCGTCGAACCCCGACATCATCTACGTCGGCTCGGGCGCCGGGATCATCCGCCCTGACCTCGCGACCGGCGACGGCGTCTACAAGTCCACGGACGCTGGCTTAACCTGGACGCACCTGGGCCTGCGCGAAACGGCGATGATCGCCAATATCGCCGTCGATCCGGGCAACCCCGACCGGCTGTTCGTCGCGGCGCTGGGGCATCCCTATGGCCCCAATGCCGAACGCGGCGTGTTCCGGTCGCAGGACGGCGGGAAGACGTTCGAGAAGGTGCTCTACAAGGACGAGTACACGAGCGCCAACGACGTCGTGATCGATCCCAGCGACCCCAACATCGTCTACGCCGGGCTGTGGCAGCAGCAGCAGAGCTTCAAGGAGGGCGATGACTTCGGCGCACCGGGAAACGGCATCTTCAAGTCGACCGACGGCGGTACGACGTGGACCCACCTCACCGAGGGCCTGCCCGACCAGATCGAGGCGAACCTCGCGATCGCGCCCAGTGATCCGAGCATCGTGTACGCCATGGTGGCGGGCGTCGCGCCCGCGGGAGTGCAGGCGCGGCCGACGGCAGGCGTGGTCAACTTCTACAAGTCGACCGACAAAGGGGCACACTGGCAGATCGCGGCCGATACCACGGCCCGTCCCCTCGATCAGCGGCCGCTGGTGCGCATCGGCGGCGGCGACCTGGCGACGCTCGCCATCGACCCCAAGAATCCCAACGTCGTTTACTCGACGACGATCGTGCTGTGGCGCACCGAGGACGGGGGCAAGACGTGGAGCGCGGTGCGCGGCGCCCCCGGTGGCGACGACTACCAGAAGACGTGGATCAACCCGCTCAACCCTGACATCCTGCTCGTCGTCTCCGACCAGGGCGCCGTCGTCTCGGCGAACCGCGGGGCGTCGTGGAGCAACTGGTACACCCAGTCGACGGCGGCGATGTACCACGTCACCGTGGACGACGCCTTTCCCTATCGCGTGTGCGGCGGCCAGCAGGATTCAGGGTCCGGGTGCGTCGACAGCCGCTCGATGGACGGCGAGATCACGTTCCACGACTGGCACCCCGCCAACATCCAGGAGTACGGCATCGCGGCACCCGATCCCAGCGATCCCGACATGGTCTACGGCAGCGCCCGCACCAACGTCTCGCTCTACAACCGGAAGACCGGCCAGACGACGAACGTCGGCCCCTCGGCCGTGCAGCGCGGCAGCGACTTCAATCGCAATGTGCGCACCATGCCGATCATCTGGTCGCCCGTGGACCACAGGACCCTCTACTACACATCGGACGCGGTCTGGAAGTCCATCGACCACGCCCACAGCTGGACGCGCATCAGTCCCGATCTGGCGCGAGCGACGTGGCCGGTGCCGGCGAGCGCCGGCAAATACGCGAGCAGCGTGACCCCAGCTCCCTTGGGCGCGATCACCGCGCTGTCCCCATCCCCAAAGAGTCTCGCGGTGATCTGGGCAGGGACGGACGACGGCACGATCCAGGTCACGGTCGACGGCGGCTTGAAGTGGACCAACGTCACGCCAACCCAGATCAAGCCATGGACGCGGATCTTCAACATCGAGGCGGGGCACTTCGACACCCGCACCGCCTACGCCGCCGCCAACACGCTGCGCATCGACGACATGAACCCGCACTTCTGGCGCACGCACGACGGCGGGAAAACGTGGACGGAGATCAACACCGGGATCACGCCGGGAGCGGTCGTCAATTCCATCCGCGAGGATCCGCGTAAGCCAGGCCTGCTCTACGGCGGGTCGGACACGCAAGTGTGGGTGAGCTTCGACGACGGCGACCACTGGGAATCGCTGCGGCTCAACATGCCGGCGATCTCGGTGCGCGACATTCAGATCAAGGATGACAGCGCCTGTCTCTGCGCGGACCTCGTGGCAGGGACACATGGGCGCGGTTTCTGGATCCTGGACGACGTGACGCCGCTGCGGCAAATGGCCGAGGCGCGCGCCGCGAAGGAAGCGTATCTCTTCCGTCCGGCGACGGCGGTGCGGGTGCGGCCCGGCACGAACGAGCCGACGCCGTGGCCTCCTGAGGTCGCAGCCGGCGAGAATCCACCGCCCGGAGCGATCATCGACTACGCCCTCGCGGCGGACGCGACCGGCCCCGTGACGCTCGCCATCCTCGATGCGACGGGCGCGGTGCTACGCTCTTACTCGAGCGCCGACACCGTCATCACGCCCGACCCGGCGGTCGATCCCGCCGCCTACAACCGGGTCTGCCAGCAGAAGCCCGACGCGCAGTATTGCTCCCTGCCGCTGTACTGGCCCGCTCCCGAGGCCAGGGTTTCCACCAAGGCTGGGGCGCACCGTTTCAACTGGGACCTGCGTTTCGATCCGCTCGATCGCGGCCCCGCAGGAGAGGGCGACGCGACGGGAGCGGTGCCGCATCACACGTATCCGGCGCCGGAGACTCCCTGGGCGCCGCCAGGGCAATATCGTGTTCGGTTATCGGTAAACGGTCATCAGTACACCCAGCCCCTGACCGTGCGGCTCGACCCACGGGTTAAGACTCCTGCAGTGGGTTTGCTGCAGCTCGCGACCCTGTCGCGCGAGATGTACCGCGGAGCCGTCACGGCGCACGCCGCCTATGCGCAGGCCCGCGCACTCGTGGCTCGACTGGACAGCGCGGGCGGCGCTGACGCCCAGGCGTTCAAGGCACGAGTCGAGTCCCTCGCCCCTGCTCCGACTCCCACGCCACGCGGTGGTGGCGGCTTCCCGCGCCGCGGCCCACCCGCTCCAGCGACGCTCGCCAACCTGAGCCAGGCAATGCTCGGCGCAGCCATGGCGATGCAGAACGCCGACGTAACCCCGACCGCGGGTCAGGTGGCCGCGTGCGACACCGCACGGCTGCAATCGCGCGCCGTGATGGCGAAGTGGCTGCAGCTCCGCACCACCGGGCTCGGCGGGCTCAATGCCAAGCGCAGGGCGGCGGGGTTGGCGCCGGTCGTGCTGCCGACGGCGGTACGGGCGGTGCCGGGGGCGCAGGAGCCGGCCAAGGGGTCGGAGGACGAGGGATAGTTCGCGCGCCGCCTGTATGCGACACCCTGAAGGGTGTGCCTCGTAACCCACTGCGCTAAAGCGCAGTGCTTTGGGAGGCTCACGCTTCAGCGTGTCGCCCCCGGGCAGAGGCAAGAAGGGGCGCCCGCACAGGATCTTGACAATTTGCCATAGTTTGATGATCATCAAATCGTCTCGATGAAGACCACAGCCCCGCATCCCCTCCCCACCAGGCAGTTCGAGCTGGTGGCGAAAGCGCTCTCCGATCCGCGCCGAGTGTCCCTGCTCGAGGCAATTGGCTCGGAGCGCGAGTTCCCATGCAGTCGGCTGTGCCACATCTTTCCCGTCTCAAAAGGCACCATCTCGCACCACATGAAGGAGTTGCTGCGCGCCGGCCTGATCCGCTCCCGCCGCGACGGCCAGTACAAGTACTTCGAGGTCGACCGCGACACCATCACCGCCTACACCGAAGAGCTGAAACGCCGGATGGGAGCGTAGCGTAGAGGCAACGGGAACCCTGCCGGGACCTTTTTTTTGGCCCCAATTGTTCGATTGTTGTGAAACTGTTGTACATCTAGAGCCCGGGCGTGTCGATTTCCAGCCCAGCCGTTCGTCCAGTATCGGAAGCCAGTGCCGAAACATTCAGAACCGAGGAGATCAGCCATGCGCAGCACCGGATCCATCGTCCTGTTACTGGTCATCGCGCTCACGGCGGGCGGCTTGGTGGCCTGGAAACGCAATTCCATAAAGAAATCCGACGCCGCCGCGGCGCATCAGCCGGAGCAGATCGAGTCGATCACCATGGCGGTGGCGAAGCAGCAGCAGTACCGCCCCACCGCTACGTCGATCGGGACGATTCTGGCGCTCAACTCGATCACGCTGCGCAACGAGCTGTCGGGCACCGTGAAGCGTGTCGCGCTCGCCCCCGGGCAGGTGGTCGATCAAGGGACCGTGCTCGTGGCCCTCGACGTCTCCGTTGAGGAGGCCGAGCTCGAGGCCGAACAGGCCCAGGCCGACCTGGCGCAGACGACGCTGACGCGCGTGCAACGCATGCTCGACGCTCAGGCCGCCTCGCAGGAAGAGCTGGACCAGGCCCGCGCCGCGCGCGACGTCGCCACAGCTCAGATCAACCGCACCAAAGCCGTGATCGCGCGCAAGACGATCCGCGCGCCGTTCCGCGCGCGCGTCGGCATCTCCGACGTCCACCCCGGCCAGTACCTGAATGAGGGCACGGAGATCACGACGCTGCAAGGCGTCGACGCCGCGGCGAACGTGGACTTCACCGTCGCCCAGGAAGTCGCTGCCGCGCTGCGTCCCGGTGAGCCGATCGCCGTGTATGCCGCCGAGGATCCGCATGCGATCCCGGCGCAGATCGTCGCCGTCGATGCGCGCATCGATCCCACGACGCGCAACGCGATGGTGCGGGCCCGCATCGCCGGCCGCGCCCCGGCACCCGGCTCCTCGGTACGCGTCGAGGTCCCGGAAGGCCCCGTGCAGAGCGTCGTCTCGATTCCCGTCAGCGCGCTGCGCAAGGGCCCCGGTGGCGATCACGTGTTCCTGATTCTCCCCGACTCGAGCGGCAAGACGCGCGCCCACGATCAGCCGGTGCAAAGCGGGCCGGTGGTCGCCGACGACGTCGTCATCCTCGCCGGGATCAAGCCCGGCCAGAAGGTCGCCACGTCGGGATCGTTCAAGCTGCGCGAGTCCGTGCTGGTCGCAGCCGATACCTCACGCAACCGTTAACCGGAATCCGTCCATGCGTTCTGTGACCGATACGTTCATCCGCCACCCCGTCCTCGCGGCGGTCGTAAACCTCGCCATCATTCTCGTGGGATGGCGGGCGATCAGCTCATTGCCGGTGCAGCAGTATCCCAAAATCGAAAGCTCTCAGGTGGTGATCACCACGGTCTACTACGGCGCATCCGCCGAGGCCGTGCGCGGCTTCCTCACCACCCCGATCGAGCACGCGGTCGCGGCGATCTCGGGCGTCGACTACATCGAATCGTCGAGCCGCGCCGGCGTCAGCACCATCACGGTGCACCTGAAGCTCAACCACAACAGCACCGCAGCGCTGGCCGAGGTCACGGCTCGCTTGCAACAGGTGCGCGCCGAGCTGCCGGCCGAGGCGCAGCCGCCGGTGGTCGAGGTGCAGCGCGCCGACCGGCCCTACGCCTCGTTCTACCTGAGTTTCACGTCGAGTCAACGCGACATTCCGGCGCTCACCGACTGGCTCACCCGCAACATGCAGCCGCAGCTGTCGACGCTTGCCGGCGTGCAGCGGGTGGACGTCGTGGGCGGCCGGCCCATCGCGATGCGCATCTGGATCGACCCCGACAAGCTGGCGGCGCTGAATCTCGCTCCCGGTGACGTCTGGGCCGCGTTGCAGCGCAACAATTACCTCGCGGCAGTGGGGCAGACCAAGGGCGACATGGTGCAGATCAACCTGCTCGCCAACACCGATCTGCGTACTCCCGAGGAGTTCAAAAATCTCGTCGTCGCCGAGCGCAACGGGGCGATCGTACGCCTTTCCGATGTCGCTCGCGTCGAGCTGGGCGCCGAGGAAGCCGACTTCATCACCAAGTTCAACGACCAGGAAGCGGTGTACCTCGGCGTCTGGCCCGTAGTCGGCAGCAACGAAATCGAAGTCGCGACCCGGCTGCACAACGAGATGGCGCGGATCAAGCCGACGCTCCCGGCCGACATCGACATGCAGCTGGCGTACGACGCCACCGTCTTCATGACGGATGCACTGCACGAGATCGCGAAGACGTTGATCGAGACGATTCTCATCGTGGCGCTCGTGGTGTTCCTGTTCATGGGCTCGATCCGGACCGCTCTCGTGCCGCTGGTCGCGATGCCGGTGTCGCTCGTCGGGGCGACGGTCGTGATGTGGGGGTTTGGCTTCTCGCTCAACCTGCTCACCATCCTCGCCATCGTGCTGTCGGTGGGATTGGTCGTCGACGACGCGATCGTCGTGGTCGAAAACGTCGAGCGCCACGTCCGCGAAGGGAAACCGCGCCTCCAGGCGGCGCTGCTCGGCGCCCGCGAGCTCGTCGGTCCCATCATCGCGATGACGATCACGCTCGCAGCCGTGTACACGCCGATCGGGTTCCAGGGCGGCCTCACCGGCTCCCTGTTCCTCGAGTTCGCGATCACCCTCGCCGCCGCCGTGGTGGTGTCGGGGATCGTGGCGATCACGCTGTCGCCGGTGATGAGCTCGCGCTTCGTCAACGAGAAGGGACACGAAGGCCGGCTCTCGATTCTGGTCCACCGGGGCTTCGAGGTGGTGCGGCGCCGCTACGAGCGGCTGCTCGACGGCGCCCTGCAGATGCGCGGCGGCATCGTCGCGGCCGCGATCCTGGTCATGGTCGCCGCGTGGCCGCTGTACAACTACTCGCGGCGCGAGCTGGCGCCGATCGAGGACCAGAGCCACATCAGCCTCTTCATGCAGGCGCCGCCCGACGCGTCGCTCGCGGCCACGAACCGCGCGTCGCTCGAGGTGGTGAAGGCGATCCGGTCCTTCCCTGAGGCGAAGTTCATGTGGTCGCTCACCGCCTCGTGGGGCGGCTTCGGCGGCATGGTCGCCAAGAACTTCAAGGAGCGCTCACGCACGACCGAGCAGCTGTACGGCCCGGTCTACTACGCGGTCTCCAAGGTGCCGGGGCTGCAGGTCTTCCCGCGCCTCGATCCGCCGCTGCCCACGCCCGGCCAGTATGACGTCGAGCTGGTGCTGGGCAGCGACGCGCCCCCCGAGCAGCTGATGCAGACGGTCGGCCAGGTGCTCGGCGCCGGCTGGGCGAGCGGCAAGTTTCTCTACGTCGATACCGATCTGAAGATCGACCTGCCCGAGGCGCGCGTCGTGATCGACCGCGACCGGGTGGCTGATCTGGGGCTCGACCTCGCGACCGTGGGCCGCGAGCTCGGCACGCTGCTGGGCGGCGGCTACGTCAACCGTTTCAATTACTTCGACCGCAGCTACAAGGTCATTCCGCAGATCGGCGATGACCGTCGCGCGACTGTGGCGCCGCTGCTCGATCTCAAAATCAAGACGCCCAGCGGGCAGCTCGTCCCGATCTCGGCCTTTACGCACATCGAGTCGACGACGGCGCCGCGCACGCTGAACCGGTTCCAGCAACGCAACGCCGTGCGCGTGTTCGGCGGCGTGAAGCCCGGCGTCACCAAAGAGGAAGGACTGCGCGTGCTCGAGCAGGCGGCGCAAGCCGCGGCAGGACCCGCGGTGGGGCTCGACTACGCCGGTGAATCGCGGCAGATCCGCCTCGAGGGCTCGGCCCTCACGGTGACGCTCGGCTTCGCCGTGATCCTCATCTATCTGGTGCTGGCCGCGCAGTTCAAGAGCTTCCGCGACCCCTTGATCGTGTTGGTCGGGTCCGTGCCGCTCGCGATCTCCGGGGCGCTGCTGTTCAGCTTCTTGAACCTCACCACGATCAACATCTACTCGCAGGTCGGGTTGATCACGCTGGTGGGACTGATCGCAAAGAACGGCATCCTGATCGTGCAGTTCGCCAATCAGCTCCAGCAGAAGGGCGTCGAGAAGCTCGCGGCGCTCAAGGAAGCGTCCCTCACCCGGCTGCGCCCCGTCTTGATGACGTCGGCGGCGACGGTCTTCGGGCATCTGCCGCTCGTGTTCGCGACCGGCCCGGGCTCGGCGGCCCGCAACAGCATCGGCACCGTGCTCGTCGCCGGCATGACGGTGGGGACGCTGTTCACGCTGTTCGTGGTTCCGGTCTTCTACTCGCTCATCGCGGCCGAGCACAAACCCAACCCGGTGGACGAGCTGGAGTTGGAGGCTGAGCGGCCCGTGCTGCAACCTGCATTGGCACAGGAGGCGTCCCTTGCGTAAGGCCATTCTCTGGGGATTCGTGGCGCTGTACGGCTGCGCCACGTCCCCTTCCTACAGATCTCCGGCGGTGCCGCCCCCGGCAACATTCCGTGCGGTCCGAGATTCCGCTCAGGCTCCAGCGTACGTGACGCCAGCGGTCATCGCACCGGCTCAACCGACAACCGAAGGCGCTTCACCCGATACGTCGTCGGCCTACTGGGATCAGTTGAACGACACGACGCTCAGCCGCCTGCTGCGCGAAGTTTCGCGCGGCAATCTGGACATCCAGGCGGCGCGGGCGCGCGTCAGCGCGGCCAGCTCCGATCGTGTACGCAGCATTCTCGATCTGACGCCGTCGGCGACGGTATCGGCGGGGTACTCGCGGCAGCGCTACGCCGTAGCGTCGTTCCCGGGTGCCACGGGGGTGTTCCCCGATCAGAACGTGTGGAGCACCAGCGTCGATGCATCGTGGGACCTGGACATCTTTGGCCAGATCCGGCACAACGTCCAGGCACAGGGCGCGTTCCAGGACGTCGCGGAAGAACAGCAGCGCGACGTTGAGGTGACGCTCCAGGCGCAGCTCGCGAGCGCGTATTTCCAGCTGCGCGGCGCACAGGAGCAGCTCCAGGTTGCCCGGCAAAACGCCGAGAATCAAAAGAAGACACTCGAGCTGACCGAGCAGCGTGCCAGCGCGGGTCGCGGCAGCGCGTTCGACACCGAGCGGGCGCAGGCACAGCTCAGCTCCACGCTCGCGATCATCCCGGCGCGTGAAGCGCAGGTTGCGGCCGCGCAATACCACATCGGCACGCTGGTGGGCCGCTCGCCCACGCAGGTTGCGCAGGAGCTCGATCAAGCGGCGCCGCTGCCCTCGCTCCCCGACGTCACCGCGATCGCCAATCCCGAGTCGGTGGTGCGGCGCCGTCCGGATGTGGCGGCCGCGGAGCGGCAGGCCGCGGCACAGGGGGCGCTCGTCGGCGCCGCCAAGGCGAGCTACCTGCCGCGCGTCACCATCGGCGGCAGCGCCGGCTACCTCGCTCCGGAGTTCAGCACTGTGGGCGACCGCTCGACCTACCGCTACGTCATCGGGCCGGTGATCACCTGGCCCGGGCTCAACCTTGGCCGCGTGAAGACCGAGGTCGACGCGGCACAGGCGCGGGAACACGCCGCCCAGGCGCAGTACAGCCAGGCCGTGTTGGCCGCGGTCGAGGACGTCGAGACGACGCTGAGCCGCTATCGTGCGACGCGCGAGCAGGTGGCGCGGCTCGAGGAGGCGAGTGCCGCGAGCACGCGGGCCGCGGAGCTGGCCCGGCTGCGCTACAGCGAAGGGGCGACGGACCTGCTGGCGGTGCTCGATGCGCAGCGCACCGAGCTCGACGCCCAGGACCGGTTGGCGCAGGGCCGCACCGATGCGGCGACGGCATATGCGGCACTGTACCGGGCGGTAGGAGGAACGACGCGCTAGCCGACCCTGGGGCCACGCGTCGGGGTTAATCCTCTCCCCTGCCCCCTCTCCCTCGGGAGAGGGGGTTTTTCTCTACGTGCGCTGAGGCGAAGTTGCAACGAGAAACACCTGCGCGTATCGGGGTAGGAAAGCGCAGGCCCCGAACCGGGAGGTACCATGGGGACGAGACGCATAGCAACTGTCGCCGCGGCCGTCGCGGCGTTGTCGTTGGCATTCGATGGGTGTGCGACGCACACGCAGACTGGTGCGGCCGTGGGCGCCGGCGCCGGGGCCGTTGTGGGTGGATTGATCGGCAAAGGCAGCGGGCACACGGCGCGCGGCGCGATCATCGGCGCGGCAGCGGGTGGCGCGGTGGGTGCGCTGATCGGCCACCAGATGGACAAGCAGGCCAAGGAGCTGCAGCAGAACATCCCCGGTGCCACTGTCGAGCGCGTCGGCGAGGGCATCGCGGTGACGTTCGAATCGGGCTTGCTCTACGACTTCGACTCGGACAACGTGAAGCCCGAGGCCCAAAAGAACCTGCGCACGCTGGCGCAGAGCCTCGACAAGTATCCCGGGTCGGACATCATGGTAATCGGACATACCGACGCGATCGGCCCGAGTTCCTACAACCTCGGGCTCTCCGAGCGTCGCGCGTCCGCCGCCGGGAATTACCTCGTGTCCCAGGGAGTCGCCCGCACGCGGGTGGCGACCCGCGGCATGGGAGAAACCGACCCGGTCTCCACTAACGACACGGAGCGGGGCCGCGCGCTCAATCGGCGCGTCGAGGTGGCGATCTACGCGAGTGAAGCATTCAAGGCGCAGATGTCCAAGCAGTAGCCCATTGAAGCCCTGACCCCCTCTCCCGAAAAGGAGAGGGGGTCAGGGGTCAGGGGGTCAGGCCGCGAGGCCGGTTACTGGCAGGTCGGCTCGCCTTCTTTGGTGGCAGGAGCGACCGGCGTCGTGCCGATGAAGATCGCGCAGAGATTGCTGGGGAGCAGCGCGTTGGTCATCGTGGCCGTCCAGCCGTCGCCCGTCACGGTGATGGTCGGTATCGTGTTGCCCGAGGTCACGCCGTAGTCGGTCCCCAGGTCGCTCGTGTACTGCAGCGAGTCCGCGAAGTACGCTTCCTCCGCGGTCACGAGGTTGCGCAGGTCCGACTTCATCGAGGCGATGTACGCCTTCGCCTTCGTGTTGCTGAATTTCGGGATTGCGATGGCGGCGAGAACGCCGATGATGACCACCACGATCAACAGCTCGATCAGCGTGAAACCCTTGCGATTCATGTTCGCTGCTCCACAAGACGGGTCGCGGGCGCGGCGCGCATCTGCCAGGACGATTGGCATTGCCCGTACCCATGGCCCATCCGAATCGTCAAGTCGCTGTTGGCGCAGCATTTATGGGAGGTCGTTACTTTGATCGTGAAGGCCAATCTCCTGCTGAGGCGAGCTTGGGTGATTGTTGCATTCACGCGACACTAAGCTGCATTAGCACAACGCTACGTCGCATATTCGCAACAATTGTGAGGTCAAAATCGATGGCGAAAGCCTTCACTCGATGTTAGGTCCTCCCCCCATGACCAGATCCCTCCTGCTCCTCACCGCCCTCTGCACCGCCGCAGCCGGCGCCGCGCGCGCCCAGACCACCGACACCGAGCGCGAAGCCGCCGCCGGCATCACGAAACAGATCGACTCCCTCGAGGCTCGGCTGCGCCCGACTGAGACCGCGGAGCGCCTCGCCGCGAAAGCCGACCCGGCGCGCGACCGCGTGCTCGCGCGCGTCGGCGCGCTGTGGAGCGGCGGACTGGAAGGGTTGTCCGATTGGATCGGCCACCACCCCGAAGTGGGCTGGCACGAGTTCCTGGCGTTCGACACTCTCACGGCCACGTTGCGGAGTTACGGCTTCACCGTCGACACCGGATCGGCTGGTCTCCCGACGGCCTTCGTCGCCACGTGGACCTCTCCCGCCGGCGCCAGCGGCCCGACGCTCGGCCTCATCGCCGAGTATGACGCGCTGCGCGGCACGCAGGGCGACTTCCATGGGGACCAGCACAACGCGCAGAGTCCCGTGGCGTTCGCAGCCGCCAAGGCGCTGGTCGAATACATGGGCAGCGCCCGCGTCCCGGGGCGGGTCATCGTGTATGGGACGCCGGCCGAGGAGGTCGATCCCCCGGCGAAATTCATCTTATGGAAGGCAGGGGTGTTCAAGGGCGCCGACATTTTGGTGCGCAGCCACTCCGTGGTCCAGACGCAGCGCGACCGGCCCGGCTTTGGCGTGTGCTGCCTCAACATCGATGCGGTGAAGTACACCTTCACCGGCCGCCCCGCGCACCAGCTCACGGCGTGGAACGGCCGCAACGCCCTCGAGGCGGCGGTACAGTTTTATTCCGCGGTCGACCACCTGCGCTCCACCTGGCGACCCGACCACCGCGTACAGGGAGTGATCCCTGAGGGCGGCATCGCACCCAACGTCGTTCCCGATCACACCGTCGTCGACTACTTCATTCGCTTCCCCGACGAGGTGTACCTCGAGCACATCTCACACATGATGGACGACGCCGCGCAGGGCGCCGCGCTCCAGACCGGCACCGAAGTGCAGATCACCCGCTACGGCGAATACCGCGACGGCATCACGACCGCGATGCTCTCCGAGCTGTGGTTCGCCTATGCCAGGAAGCTCAGCGCGCCGGGAATCGTCGAAGAAAAGGGACGTCCATCGGGATACGAGGAGACGGGATTTGTGAGCCGGGAGATCCCCGGGATCGGGATCACGGTGAAGAGCTCGACCTTCTCCAATCACACCTACGGCATGCGCGACGACACGTTCGCCGCAATCGGGCACCATGCGTTCCTGCTGGACGCCCAGATCGAGGCGGCGGTGCTGTACAACTTCCTCACGTCACCGGAGTTCCGGCGCGCCGTGCAGGAGGAGCAGCGCACGATGGCCGGCCTGCAGGATCAGTACCTCGCGGCGCTGCGCCACGTGTACGGACCGGAAATCGGTGCGGATACGGCGTTGTCGCGGCAGAGCAGGATGGAGATCCAGGTGCCGAACGTGGAGCGACCGAAGCCTTAGCCTATCCGGCCCACTCCTCTCCTCGATGCCCGTCGCGACGTGCCTCGCGCCACGCTTTGCGGGAGCGCGGCCTCAGATGGGCGGCGCCCAGGGCTTTTGGGTGACGCTGCTCAGGGGCCGCACTGCGCCGGGCCGAGGTTGTTCTGGAAAGTGTTGCCCAGCGCGGGGGCGGTGAAATCGGTCGTCCATGTCGCGCCCGTCATCCGCGTGATACCGCATCCCGCCGATCCGGTAATCAGCGTGTTCAGCACGATCGGACCGTAGTCACGGGCTATGCGGAACGACGTCGCCAAAATCCCGTCGTCCGCCCCCGCGTCCTGCACAACTACGTGGTCGAACACCGTCGTCGAGTCGGCGAACGTCCCGATTGTGACACCCATCCACGCGCCAGGATCGACGTGTTGACCGGCGAGCGTCACGGGGGAGGTGGCAGTGCCGAGAGCCCGGACTGCTCCGGCCGCCAGCTCGCCGATCGAAAGGATGCCCCCGGGCTGGAACTGCACTACGACTCCGGAGTCGAGTGTCAGAGTGGGATCCGCCGCGTTTCCGACGACGATGCCGGTACTGAGGAAGTACGGCACACCAGGATTGTGCCACGTTTCATTCGCGGTGATATCGACGTCATAAACTCTGATGACATCCTGCGCGTTGCCCGTGTACGTCCCCACTGGCAAGGAGCTCGGCGAGCTCAGGTGAAACCACAGTGGCGACCCGATCGTCCCCGCCGTCCCCGTGATCGTGAGATCGTGCGATCCCGCGCCGAACCGGCCGCCGCCCACCGCCAGCACGCCGACATCGACGGCGCCCTGGATCGTGACGTTCTGGAGGACGGGCGCAGGGGCCGAATCGGCGAAGTTGCCGACAATCGCGATGCATGCCTGACCGTACAGGACATTGTTGTAGTTGCCACAGTTCTTCAGCGCGGCGTTGTTGATCGAGCTTGGCAATGACGCTGCGTAGAAATCCACACCCGCCCACGTACTCCCGTGCAGATCCTCGAGTATCTCAGGGTCAGTGCTCGGAGAGCCGATCACCAGACCACCCGGTGCGTTCTTCCCGACGACAAATCCCGCACCGAATCCGAAGCGCAATATCTGGCCTGGAAGAATGGTGAGCACGGGCTGCGCAGGTCCCTCGATCAGAACCGGCCCGACCACAGTCCAGGCAAAGTATGTCTGCCAGGTGGCGGATTCACGTAACGTGTCACCGGTGACCCGGACTTCGTCCGTGTCATTGCCGAGGAAGGATCCGCCGGGTGGGAAGTCCGCGACCGCACCGGCCGGCAGCGATGCGATATAACCGCGCATGCTGGTGACCGAAAGCCCATAGGACGCCGGGTCGAAACGGGCTTTGTCCTGCAGCACCACGCCGCCCCCCTTGCCCTGCACCACGTAAACGCCGTCCAGCAAGATCGTCGGATCGGGCCCCGGGAATCGGTGCCCAACCACAAGACAGCCTGCGGGCTGGTCATCGGACCGCGCGTGACCACATCCGCTGAGTTCGACAGCATGCAACTCAGAGCGGTTGTTGCCGAGAAACGTCAGACCGATCCATCCGCCCGCCATTGGGGTCGCGCTCGTGTCGGTGAACGTGATCAACGCCGCGCCGCCTCCCCCGCCGCTGCCCAGGGCGAGCAGTGCGCCAGGCCCGTTCACCCCGAAGACCAGGCCGGCAGTGTCGGTGAACCGCACGATGGTCCCGGGCTCGATCGTGAGCGTTGCCCCTCCAGGCCCACCGACCGGGAGCTGTGCCACCACGAGGTGCGGGTTTCCGGCCAGGGTCCACGTCTCATTCGCGGTGATGGGATAGCGGTGACGGGTGCCGCCAACCGTCACGACCAGCGAATCGGAATGACTCGCGGCAGTCGCAACGATGGTCGCTGCTCCCACCATCAGTCCAACGATGGTCCCGTTGGTGTCGATCTGCACGACCGTGGGGCTGCTGGATCGCCACTGCACTGGGCCCGTCGGAAACGGCTGGCCCGACGCGTCATACCCGGCGAGCTGCAGCTGTGTGGTGTCGTTCACCATGAACGTGGTGAGCGCTGCGTGCGTGAGGATCGCAACGCGCACGAGGGACGGCGGGGAGGACGAATCTCCGCACCCGAGCGCGAGCAGTGTGACGATCGTGCAACGCCACGCGCGGCGATGACTCATGATATGGTACGCTAGCATTCAGGTGGTCTCTGCTGCAAATAGAGGGCCGCTGAATCTGGCGACATCGTTCGTGATTACGTTGTCGGACAAGGACTACAAGCGCGACCTGTTCTGCCGTTTTGATGGAAAAGAAAAGCAGGGCTAAGATTGCTGCCGTGGACGCCCTCTCCTTTCGCACCATCGCCCGCGGCGCAAGCATAACCTCCCTGCTCGCCCCCGACGCCCAGGGCCGCTTCGCCGACATCGTCCTCGGCTATGACACAGATGAAGAATTCACCAAGGACCCCCGCCCCCTCGGCGCTATCTGCGGCCGCTGCGCCAATCGCATCGCCAACGCCCAGTTCACTCTCGACGGCACCACCTACCACCTGAGCGCCAACCGCGGCCGTGACCACCTGCACGGCGGCACCAAAGGGTTTCAACGCGCCGAGTGGCGGGGAAGTCCCTTCAAAGGCAGCACGACTTCGGGGATTGTATTCGAGTACACGAGCCCCGACGGCGAAGAGGGATACCCGGGGACGCTGCAGGCGAAAGTCACGTACACGCTGACGAAGAAGAACGAGCTGATCGTCGACTATTACGCGACAACCGACAAGGCGACGCCCGTGAACCTCACGCAGCACGCCTATTTCAATCTGCGGGGCCGCGGCGCGGGGGATGTGCTGGGCCACGAGCTGCACATCAACGCCAACGGCTACACCGTCCTCAACAAGGACCTGCTCCCGACAGGCGAGATCGCGTCGGTCCGCGGCACGCCGTACGACTTTCGCTCGAAAACGGCGATCGGAGACCGCGTTCCGGCGTCCGGTTACGACATCAACTACGCCCTCAATCGCGCCGCCAAGGGGCTGACGCACGCCGCGCGCGTCGAAGAGCCGACCAGCGGCCGCACGCTCGACGTCCACACCACCGAGCCCGGGATGCAGCTCTACACCGGCGACGGCTCGGCATTCTGTCTCGAAACGCAACACTTCCCCGATGCCGTGAATCACCCAAACTTTCCTTCCGTGATTCTCCGGCCGGGCGGGGACTATCGCTCTCGCACGATTTTCACTTTTGGCGTATCTCCTCGGTGACCATGGAACGCATCCACCTCGGCGCGATCGACTACACCCTCCTCATCATCTACTTCGCCTTCGTCCTCGGCATCGGCTGGGGACTCAGGCGCTTCGTGAAAAGCAGCGAAGACTTCTTCCTCTCGGGACGCTCGATCCCCGCCTGGATCGCCGGCCTCGCCTTCATCTCGGCAAATCTCGGTGCGCAGGAAGTGATCGGGATGGGCGCCTCGGGCGCCAAATACGGGATGATGACGTCGCACTTCTACTGGGTCGGCGCCATCCCGGCCATGGTGTTCGTCGGCGTGTTCATGATGCCGTTCTACTACGGCTCGCGCGCCCGCTCCGTCCCCGAATACCTGAAGCTGCGCTTTGACGAGAAGACGCGCGGCTTCAACGCCATCACGTTCGCCATCATGACGACATTCTCGTCCGGCATCTCGATGTACGCCCTCGCCAAGCTCCTGGAGCTCGTGCTGGGATGGAACTTCAACACCAGCGTCCTGTTGTCGGGTGTCATCGTCCTGGCGTACATCTTCCTGGGCGGACTCACCTCCGCGATCTACAACGAAGTGCTGCAGTTCTTTCTCATCGTCATGGGATTCCTGCCCCTCGTGCTCCTGGGATTGAAGGACGTCGGCGGGTGGCACGGCCTGTCCGAGCGGCTCGCGACCGTCGCAACCAACCAGGGCTTCGCCGCCAGCGCCTACTCCACCTCCTGGCGCCACCTCGACTCGGCGGCCGCCAACCCCATGGGCGTGGAGTGGTTCGGGATGGTGATGGGACTGGGATTCGTGCTGTCGTTCGGCTACTGGTGTACCGACTTTCTCGTCGTACAACGCGCCATGGCCGCCGACTCGATGACCGCCGCCCGCCGCACCCCGCTGCTCGCCGCTTTCCCGAAAATGGTCTTCCCCTTCCTCGTGATTCTTCCGGGAATGCTCGCGATCGCGCAGCACGTGGCGCACGGCGGCTTCCTGCCGCTAGAGAAAGACGGCACGCCGAACTACAACCTCGCCGTGCCGGTGATGCTGGGGCACTACCTCCCCTCGGGCGTGCTGGGACTCGGCCTGACGGCGCTGATGGCGTCCTTCATGTCGGGCATGGCGGGCAACGTCACGGCATTCAATACGGTGTGGACGTACGACATCTACCAGTCCTACATCAAACCCGGCCAGTCGGACGCGCATTACCTGCGCATGGGCCACAAGGCGACAGTCGTCGGCATCATCCTCTCCGTGCTGGCGGCGTACGCCACGACGCGCTTCAACAACATCATGGACATGCTGCAGCTCGTGTTCGCCTTCGTGAACGCCCCGCTGTTCGCGACGTTTCTCCTGGGGATGTTCTGGAAGCGTACCACGGGGCACGCGGCGTTCAGCGGACTGTTGACCGGGACGGCTGCCGCCGCGCTGCACCATGGACTCACGCTGCCGCACGGCGCCGTCGCGGGGATCAAGGGCGGATTCCTCGGGGCCGTCGTCCACACGTACCCGAGCGAAATGGCGCAGAACTTCTGGAGCGCGATCTTCGCATGGACGGCCTGCTTCGTCGCCACGATCGTCATCTCCCTCGCCACCAGGCGCAACAAGTCGGACGAGGAGCTGAAAGGACTGGTGTACTCGCTCACGCCGCGGCAGAAGGACGGCGATATGCCCTGGTTCAAGCGGCCGGCGATACTGGGCGTGATCGTGTTGGCCCTGGCGCTCGTTCTCAACATCATCTTCTGGTAAGAGCGATGAAACTCGACCTGAGGTACCCGATCGGTTTGCTGTTCTCGTTTTTTGGTTTGATCCTCACCGTGTATGGGATCTTCTCGGACAAGAGCATCTACCAGAAATCATTGGGGATGGACGTGAACCTGTGGTGGGGGCTGGTCTGCCTCGCGTTCGGGCTGGCGATGCTGTCGTACGCGGTCAGAGCTTCGGAGAGAAAGTAGCGGGCCTGCTCCCAGTGCAGATCGGCTACCGCCTACTCCCCACCAGCGCCTGATAGACCAGCGTCTGAAATTTGTCTCTGATGTCCGTGTTGTTCGGCAGCTGATTCATCATGAAAATGATGACGAGGTGCTCGACCGGATCGACGTAGTACACACTGCCGTACGCCCCGCCCCATCGCGAAGAACCCATGGACGTCATGCCGTCGCTACCATAATGCTCCGTCGTCTCGAACCCGAACCCGAAACCGCGCCCGCCGCTCGAGTCGTACAACGCGCCCACCTGGTTGTGCGTCATCAGGTCGACGGTGTGCGGCGCGAGGATGCGCACGCCGTCCAGCTGGCCCCCGTTGCGCAGCATCTCGAGGAAGCGGGCGTAGTCCCCTGCCGTCGAGATCAGCCCGGCACCGCCGGAGAACTCCTTACGCGGCCCCGTGACGTAATTGCCCTGCCCCCGCGGACCCTCGGGGGCGCGGGTAGCGTGGTTCGTCGAATCGCTGGCGTAAACGGTCACGAGGCGTGCCGCGGCTGATTGGGGCACGTAGAAGTACGTGTCGTTCATCTTCAAAGGACCCGTGATCCGCTCCCGGATCAGCTGGTCCAGTGGCATCCCCGAGGCACGCTCGGCGACGCATCCCAGCACGTCGATGCTGTAACCGTAGATCCAGCGCTCGCCCGGTTGCGCCGAGAAAGGGAGGGTGGCGAGGCGCTCGACCGTGGTGCAGATCGGCTCATCCTTGTCGGCGAAGTACCACCAGAACCCTGCCTCCGAACCCAACCCCTTCGCGGCATACGCCCGCGCGACGAGGGGGTCGAGCCCCGAGGAAATCCCGGAGGTGTGCGTGAGCAGGTCGCGAATCGTGATCTGCCGCTTCGCGGGGACGATGGCGGGACCGGTGTCGCTCTTCACGGCGACGGTGGTATGGGCGAACGCCGGTATCCAGCGGCTCACCGGATCGTCGACGCCGATCTTCCCCTCCTCCACGAGCGATAGCAGCGCCACGGTGGTCACGGCCTTCGATTGCGACGCAATGCGGAACAGCGCATTCGCCGTCATGCGGCGGCCCGACTCCTTGTCGATCCACCCCACCGTGTGCTGGTAGACGACGCGACCATCGCGCAGCACGAGCCCGACGGCGCCGCCAATCTGGTTCGAGTCGACATAGGATTGCATCCAGGTGTCGATGCGGCGCAGACGGGTGGGATCGAATCCTGTGGGTGTCGCGCGTGCCGGCGCTTGTGCTGAAAGCGTCGTGGAGGTGAACAGAGACAATATCAGAATGGCGAGACGATCTCTATTCATTCTTCTCCCTCAGAGCGCAGTGTTGTCATCCCGAGCCGAGCCCGAGCGCAGCGAGGGCCGGCGAGGGACCTCGGAATCTTTCATTGTCCTCAGAACTCTGGGCGAGAATCGTAAGTCGCCCTTATCCTCAGAACTCCGTGACGAGCAATTGAATTCGTCACTAGACGGGCATTCCGAGATCCCTCGACAGGCGCTCTTCTCTCTCTTAAGAAAGAGAAGAGGGGTCGTGGACAATTATCCACGACCCCTCGGTGTTGTCCAGGCGGATGTTGCGAAACGGTGGGCTACACCAACCCGAGCCGGTTGCGGATATGGGTCTCTGTCGGAGAAGAGATCACTCCCCGCGTAACGGCATCGGCGAGCGCCGCTGTGGCAACCGCGCGGTCGTCCTCCAAGCCCCGTTCGCGCAATTCCCGAATGACGCGGGCGAGCCGGCCATCGTAGTCCTCGGGCTGCAACGTTCCCGCGTCCGTGTCCTGCTTCAGCTTCTCCAGCTCTTTGAGAAAACGCTGGATCGTGATCGGTGCCATGAGATTGGTTTCCATTTCTGCCTCCCAGCTAGTTGAGCCGCGCCTGGCCGACCGACGTCCCACGCCCGTCCGCGGGGCCGTAAAGGACGGGGGGGGTGCACGTACACAAGGCGCTGGTGGGAGTCGCCCCGAAAGTCTTGTGCAGCATGCTACCCGGCACTCGATGCGAAACCTTGCTCGGGTCGCCGATAAACCCGCCACAGTTGTAGCAATGGATATCGATCATAGGCGATGTCTACCTTGGTATACTCTATTTGTCAAGTCTTATGTCATTTTGGCGCTTGAGTTTACCGAATATTGTTAACAAGAACCGGGCAAACGCACTGATAAGGTGAGAGATGCTTGGCCATGGGTGGGCTAACCCCGGGGCGATGCCCCGGGGTTTACACGCACATCAAGGGCACCCTGGTCACTCATCCTTCACCCGCAGCATCAACACCGCCGCCAGCACCAGCGACCCGCCGCCGATGAACAGCGCGTACATCGCCTCTCCGGCGAAGAAATACTTGACGATGGCGCCGAGCACGGCTGCGGCCACGATCTGCGGGATCACGATGAAGAAGTTGAACACCCCCATGTAGTAGCCGAGCTTCGAGGGCGGCAGCGATCCCGTGAGGATCGCATACGGCATCGACAGGATGCTCGCCCAGGCGATCCCCACCCCAACCATCGAGCCGATCAGGAACCGTGGTCCGGTAGCGATGGAGATCGAAAGCAAACCGAGGGCGCCGCAGATGAGGCAGACCACGTGCGCGAGCTTGGGGGATGACCACTTGGCGAGCGGCGGGATGGCGAACGCGGCCAATGCGGCGACGCCGTTGTACACGGCAAAGCAGACGCCGACCCAGTTGGCGCCGTCGTTGTAGAGCTGCGACGTCGTGTCGTTGGTGCCGTAGATGTGGCTCGTCACGGCGGCGGTGGTATAGATCCACATGGCGAACAACGCGAACCACG
>DATLVL010000279.1:0-7136 GCA_035577525.1 Gemmatimonadales bacterium
GGCTGCGGCCGTCAAATCGCAGCGAATCCGCCGCCAGCACGCCCGGGCCATTGGGTTTCACCGTGTTGCCCGAGATGAAGACCGTACACACGTTCCCGACACCGAACCGCACGGCGAACACGGCCGAGTCCCGGTGCACCACCGGCCCCGACTGGTCGCCCTGGTGCACATCGGTCCCGAGCACCGAGCTCGCGATGCTGTCGATGGTGATCGCCAGGCGACCCCAGCTGCACACGGTTTGATCCATCGCGGCGACGTACTGGCAGGCCTGCCCGCCGGCCCAGTCGCTCTCCCGCGCCAGCTGAAAGTCTCCGGAAAAGACGACATCCGGCTGCGGCGGCGTCCACCAGTTGCCGCAGGCAAGGCACGAGGCCACCGCGACCCAGCAGACTCGTTTCACTTCTTCACCTGGAGCTGCCTCCGCAACAGGACCTCGATCAACGCCCGGAACGCCCGTCCCCGATGGCTCACGCGGTGCTTCATCGCCGCCGGGACCTCGCCGAACCCACGCAAGAGCTCCGTCGAAAAGAACAACGGATCATAGCCGAACCCGCCCGTCCCGGCAGGGGCCGTCAGAATCCGCCCCTCACACGCCGCTTCGACGACTTCGGGTGGCGCCGTCGCGCTGTCGAGGTGTGCCACGACGCACCGATATCGCGCCGTGCGGTCCTCCTCGGAGACCCCCTCGAGCCGCGCGAGCAGCAGGGCGTTGTTGGCAGCGTCCAGATCCTGTCCCGGCGCCACCGCCCCGTGCAGCATCGCAAACCGCGCGGAGTGGACCCCCGGCGCGCCGTCGAGGGCGTCGACCTCGATCCCCGAATCGTCGGCGACCGTCGCAAGGCCGCTGCGCCCGGCGAAGTAGCGGGCCTTGGCGACGGCATTGCCGAGGTAGCTGTCGGCCTGCTCGAGATCCTCCTCCTCGGGAAGGCACTTGAGCTCCACTGCTTCGGGGAAGACGATCGTGATCGGGAGCCCGGCGAAGAGGTCGCGGATCTCACGGGCTTTGCCGGGATTGCGGGTGGCGATGAGAAGAGGCAAGGGTCGTTTGTCGGTTAACGATCGTCGATCATCGCTTCGTCGATTGTCGAATGCGATTGACCAGGTCTGTCGTCGAGCTGCCCGGCAACAACGGCACGCGGACGACGCGGCCGCCCCACGCTTCGACCTCCGCCGCCCCCACGATTTGCGCCGGCGCGTAGTCGGCGCCCTTCACGAGGACGTCGGGATGCAGCGCCCGGATCAGCTCGAGCGGCGTCTCCTCGGCAAACACGACCACACAATCGACGGCGTGGAGCGCCGCGAGGAGCCGGGCGCGCTCGGCCGCGGGAACGTGAGGCCGGTCGGCGCCCTTCCCCAGCCGCCGCGCTGACGCGTCGTCGTTCACACCCACCAACAGCGCCTGGCCTTCGGCGCGCGCCGCCTCCAGCAGCGCGATGTGCCCGACGTGCAGCACGTCGAATACCCCGTTCGTGAACACGACCGGACCAGCCTGCGCCGCGCGCCACGAGGCGGCGGCGCCTCTCGTCCGGATCTTTCCCGCGGTGTTCAGAGCGGCTCGGTGGCCTTGGGATGCAGGTGGAAGGTGTGCACGAAGAGCGGCAGGTTCACCGTCTCCGAATACTCGCTCTCGATCGTGATCTGGCGCGGGCTGGCCGAGCGCGTGATCTGAAGATTGCTGGACGCGTCGTCGGGAAGCCCGATTTCCTGAATCGCGGACGCGATGCGCCGCTGGATCGTGCCGTTGTCGAGCGCCGCCGCGACGCGCGCCTGTGTCTGCATCTCGTCGAGGATGCGGTAGTAGCGGAAGTACACCTCGCCGATGTTGACGCCGTAATACAGCACGGCAACGAGCACGAGCAGCGAGAGGAGACACCCCATCGTGCTCGCGCCGCGCCGGTCGCGCCGTAGACTCACCATTGCGACTGCGCCCCGTTCACGATTTCGGTGACGAGCTTGTCGAGCGCGACCTTGCGCCCTTCGGCCTCGGACGGCGGCTGGTAGTCGCCGAGGACGGTGAGGCTCGGATTCTGCCACAGCGTCTTGCCGTCGCGCTGGTCGACGATGGCGATGTCGACGGTGATCTGCACCTGGCGGCGGGTAACGTTGGCCTGGCCGGTGCCGGTCTGGACGGCGAGCGGGAGGTCGGCGTCGTAGCGCGTGATGCGGCCGTGCACGACGGCGTCCGCGGACTGCTCGCCGGAGGGACGCAGCCCCAGCCGGTCTTCGATGGCCTGGTGCACCGCGGTAGCCACTTCGGTGGTCAGGGCGGGCTCCGGCGTCTCGTTGTCGAACGGCAGGATCGCCACCGTCTTGATGTTGGGCAATCCACCGCCGGCGAAGCCGTACAGGCACCCGCCGAGCGACAGCGCCAGCAGGCTAGCGACGGCTGCGCCACAACGCCGGAGCGAACTGCGCCGTCGAATCCACCGCCACGAACGTGATCTCAAACCGGGCCGACCTCTCCGGCACGTCCACGCGCGTGCCCTGCGGCAGTCCCCCGGCTGCGAGTTGTGTGCGGCTGCGCGCCATCAATTTGCCGCCGCGCCGCCACTCTCCCTGCAACATCCGCGGCGCACCGGTGAGCCGGAACGCCACCGTATCGCGATCCTGAATGTAGCGCCACACGGCGCCCGTCGAGTCGCGCATTCCGAAAGTCGCGACGCCCGGGTCCGGCGGCCGGACGATTCCCAGCGCTGTCCAGACGAGCTGGATGGCCCGGGAGTTCGAGGACGGGTAGTCCTCCTTCGGGTCCGCCCAGCGCAGCGAATCGCCGATCACCACCGCCGCGCCGCTCCTGATGTTCAGCGCCGACGCCCAATCGACGCGCATCGAATCGGGCGGCGCGATGCGCAGTGTGCCGCGTCCGCCTCCGCTGCGCTGATCGTCGCGGTAGGTCCACTTGAACCGCAGCGCCACGCGCCGCGTGGGACCGTTCGGTGCCGTCCAGGCCACGATACTGTCGGGGGCGACCGGCGCCAGCGGTTCGGGCACGAGCGGCGCCGGGTGGCCACGACAGGCGGTCAGGACGATACACGCGGCAATGTAGGAACGGGCGCCGGGGCGGTCAAGCAACCGGCGGCGCCTCAATAATTGAATCCGAAGAAGAAATCGACGAACCGCGGGGTCCGGTCGCGCGCCGGCAACCCGTACGTCGTGATGTCGCCCCGATGGTAGCGCCACCCGAGATCGAGCCGCAGCACCAGCACGTCGGCGAGCGGCAGCCGCAGCCCGAGCCCCCAGCTGCCCAGGGTGCCGCGCTGGGCCGTCGTCGGCGTCCACGCCTTGCCGAGGTCGGTGAACAACGCGCCCTGGATCCCCGGAAGCTGCGCCGCGCCGAACGGGAAGCCGAGCGACACGTAATCGGTGATCGGGAAGCGCCACTCCCCCGACAACAGCCAGGCGCGCGTCCCCGAGACGTAGCCGAAATACGGATAGCCGCGCAGCCCCCACGAACCGCCGATGTTGATCAGCCGCGGCCGCTCGCCCCCCGTCCAGTAGCCGAGGGCGCGCGCGGCGAATGCGCTGCGGCGCGTGGTGCGGTAGTAATGCCGATAGTCGCCCGACAGGATATAGGAGTCGAAGCGCCCGTGGTTCACGTCGTTCACGAGACCGACCGTGGCGGTGTAGCGCTCGCCGTCGATCGGTCCCGTCTCGAGCCAGAGACTGTTGTCCTTCACGTACGTGAGGTAGTTGGCCGCCAACCAGGCGACGCGGCGCGGCTCGCTCACCACGCTCGACGCGAAGTCGAAGCGGTCGGAGTGCTCCAGCCGGAACTCCGCCTCGATGCGCCGGAAGCGGGACAGCGGATAGCGCAGCTGCCCCAGCACGCCGTACGACGTCTCCTGGAACAGGCTGGTGAAGTCGTTCTCGTAGAACAACCCGCGCAGCCGGTAGGCGCCGACGCCCCAGTTGGTACGATGCGTCTGATTCAGATAGAAGACCGAGCCCGAGATGTTGTCGAGCAGGTTGCCGAAGCCGCTCCCCGAATACGCGAACGACGACACCGTCCCGACGAGCTGGTGGTCGTTCAGCAGATCGCTGAACAGCAGCACCGCGCCCTGCTCCGAGCCGAGCCCCGGTGCCACCGCCGCCTCGCCCGCGGCGAAGTCGAGCCCGTAATGCTGCTTGTAGGGCGTCGGCACCGCCTGCGCCACGGCGGGCTCCGTCAGCTCCGGCCACTGCCACGTCGCAGGCGGTGGCGCGCTGTCCAGCGCGACGACCGTCGGCCCGGTGTCGGACCGTTCGGTAGCGTGGTACAGGTTGAACGAGAGATCGGCGAAGCCGCCGAACACGTACCCCGTGGTGCTGTCGACGAACTGCGGGTCGAAGGCACCCCCGAGCGCGGCCGTCTCGCGCCGCCCGGTGCCGTTCGCGTCGACCGAATAGATCTGCAGCGAGCCGTCGCGGTCGCTCGTGAACCAGATGCGGCCCGACGGCGCCCAACGCGGCGTTTCGTCCTGCCAGTTGCCGTACGTCAGATAGCGCACCGACCCGGACGCGAGATCGAGCAGGAAGAGATTCTTCGCTCCCTGCGCGCCGAACGGCGTCCGGTCGGAAGCGAACACGACCGTCCGCCCGTCGGGGCTCACCGAAGGGTCGATATCCTGGTAGCGATCCGACGTCAGCCGCTCGAGCCGGCCCTCGGGGAGCCAGAGCCGGTAGAGATCGGAGTATCCCGATACCGCGAGGCCGCTGAACACGACGCTCTTGCCGTCGGGAGCCCAGGTGGGCGACAGGATCGACACGATGTTCGGGAATTGGTAGCGGCCGACGAGCTTGTCTGCCTTCAGATTCCAGAACATCAGCGCGTCGCGCGATTCGAACCGGCTGCCGAACACGGCGATCCCCGCGGGGTTCACGCCGATGCGCGACTCGAAATAGTGAAACGACTCGAACTCCGGCGTGCGCTCGCCGTGCACCACGATGTGCGTGTCGCGCCCCTCGAGGTTCTTGCTGTAGATGCTGGCGTAGCCGTCGGCCGGCGAGAAGTACAGCACGCGCGTCGTGGTGTCGCCGGGGAGGCGATACGCCGTCGGCTTGATCGCCAGGCGTGTGATCAGCGAGGCCGTGAGCGCGAGCGGCTTGCTCGCCGCGACGTCGGTGTAATAGCGGCGCCGCATCCAGTATTGCCACTCGTCCGACAGTTGCGCGAGCGAGCGCCCATACAGCTCGCGCAGCGCGTCGTCGAACGACTGGTACTTCCAGATGTCGTGATACAACGCGGCGATGCGCCAGTCGCCGTAGGTCGTTCCCAGAAAGCGCAGAATGCTGCCGCCGATCGGATAAATGATGCCGCCGCCGGCATAGGCGAGCTGCGGCAGCGTCGGCAGGCGACCCGACACCGTCAGCTCGCGCAGGATCATCTCGTCGCGCGAGTCCTCCCCCGCCGAGAAATACTCGGCGAGCCCCTCGGTCCACCATAAGGGCAACGAAGCGTGCGTGGTGCGCGGATAGCGCAGGTACGCCTCGGTGGCGAGCGACAGCTGAAAGACGTGCACCAGCTCGTGGCGCAGCGTGTGGCGGAAGTCGGCATAATTGCCGGTGAACGGCAGCGTCACGCGCCGCTTCAGGAAATCGGTGACGCCGAGCAGCGCCTCCGGCGGCGCGTAAGGGAGGACGTTCGTCTGCTCGAAATCGGTGTGCGACGCGTAGATGATCAGCGGAATGCGGTGCTGCACCGAATGGCTGAAGCGCCGCTCCAGCACGCCGTAACTCTCCTCCGCGTAGCCGAGTGCGACGCGCGCCAGCTCCTCTTCCTCGGGATAGAAGTAGAGGTCGACGTGCTCGCCGGGCAGGACGCGCCAGGCGAAGCTCTGGTACTGGATCTTGTTCTGCCCGAAATACCCGAACTGCCCCGCGAGCCTGCCTGGCACCGCGCCCGCCACGCCGAGCAGCAGCGCGAGTCTCACCGCCCGGAGGCTCACCGGTGAATGCTCCGGATCCGATCGCCCTGCGCCAGCGACTGCAGCACGTGCGCATCGCCGCTCAGCCGGCCGAAGATCGTGTACGTCCCGTCGAGGTGCGGCTGATTCGAATAGGTAATGAAGAATTGGCTGCCGCCGGTGTCGGGGCCCGACAACGCCATCCCTACGGAGCCGGTGGTGTAGTGCAGCGGGTTGATCTCGTCGCGCAGCAGCGTCCCCGGCCCGCCCCACCCGTCGCCGCGCGGATCGCCCGCCTGCAGCACGAAGTTGGGCACGACGCGGTGCCACGTCTGGCCGTCGAAGTAGCGCCGGTCCACGAGCGCCAGGAACGCCGCCACCGTCAGCGGCGCCTGCACCGGCAGCAGCTCGATCGTGAGAGTGCCGCGGTCGGTCTCGATCGTGACCTGCGGGTTGGGCTGCCCCATGGCCGACGGCAAGAGATAGCGCCGTACGATGTCGCGGTAGTCGGCGTCGGTTTTTCCGGTCGTGACGGGGCCGGCGCCCGTCCCCCAGGCGTCCGCCGCCTCGGAGAGCCGCGCGGCGGCGAGACGCCGCACCAGGTAATCGTCGGGCCGCGGAACGCCGCTCACGAACGCCTGGACCACGCGCACGCGCGACGCCGCCCCGCCCTCGGCGATCGTCGCCAGCGCCGACACCGCGGAGAGGCGGGCGTCGTCGAAGGGATCGTTCTGTGCGCGGTGGTAGGCGGCGATGAGGCGATCGATGTCGTCGACCGAGGGACTGCGGGCCAGTGCGTCCGCCGCCAGGCTGCGCACGGCGGGATCGGCGTGCGTGAGCAGCGTCCGCGCACGGCCGGCGAGGGCCGTGTCGTTGTCGGGGACGATGCGCGCCAGGCTGGCGAGCCCCGCCGCGACGACGCGTCCATCGGGATCGGCGAGCAGTGCTTCGAGCCGTGGCCGATTCTTCGTGATGGCGTACGCCTCGGCCGCGACGCTGCGCCAGCGCCATTCGCCGCTGGCCGCGACGGTCGCCGCCGCGCTGTTGCCGGCGCCGCTGTCGCCCTCGGCGAGCCCGAGAATCGCCTGGCGGCGCACGCCGAAGACCGGACTCGCGAGCTGGCGGCGCAGCGCCTCGATCGCCGCCGACCCGCCCAGCGCCCCGAGCGTGGTTTCCGCCTGGACCACGACCTCGACCACGTGATCGGTGAGGGCAGGCACGACACCGGGGACGAGCGTCGAATCATGGCGGAAC
>DATLVL010000280.1:0-2205 GCA_035577525.1 Gemmatimonadales bacterium
ACGCTAAAGGAGCCACCCCCGTCATGACCCCGCCCGAGACCGCAACCGTATCGCCCGACATCGCCGCGCCGAGCCGTGACGGCTTCTGGTCGCTGGTGGCGGAATCGCTGCGCGGCGCGCGGCACGACTTCACGTCGCTGCCGCTGGGCCGCGCCATCATGCTGCTCGCCGTCCCGATGGTGCTCGAGATGGTGATGGAGTCGCTGTTCGCGGTGGCGGACGTGTTCTGGGTCTCACATCTCGGCCCCGACGCCGTCGCGACGGTCGGGCTGACCGAATCGATGCTGACCCTCGTGTACACGGCGGCGATGGGGTTGTCGATCGGTGTCGCGGCGGTCGTGGCACGGCGCATCGGGGAGAAACGTCCTGAGGCCGCGTCCGAAGCGGCCGTGCAGGGCATCGCGCTGGGACTCGTGGTTGCCGCTATCGTGGCGGTGCTCGGGATCTCACTCGCCCCGCGACTGCTGGCCATCATGGGAGCGTCGCCCGCCCTGACGGCGATCGGCACCACCTACACGCGCACCATGCTGGGCGGCAGCGCCACGGTGCTGCTGCTCTTTCTCATCAACGCGATCTTCCGCGGCTCGGGCGATGCGGCCATCGCAATGCGCGTACTCTGGTTTGCCAACTTCATCAACATCATCCTCGGGCCGTGCCTGATCTTCGGTGTCGGGCCGTTCCCGCGGCTGGGCGTCACGGGCGCCGCGATCGCGACGACGATCGGACGCGGCATGGGGGTCGTATATCAGCTCTACCGGCTGCGCCGTGGCGACGCGCGCGTCACGGTACGCCGCCCCGATCTCGTGCTGCGCCCCGCGATCATGAAGCATCTGGTCGAGCTCTCGGGCTCGGGGACGTTTCAGGTATTCGTGGGAACGGCGAGCTACGTCGGGATCGTACGGATCATCTCGTCGTTCGGGAGCGCCGCGCTCGCCGGCTACACGATCGCGATCCGGCTGGTGATCTTCTGCCTGCTCCCGTCCTGGGGACTGGCCAACGCCGCGGCCACGCTCGTCGGGCAATCGCTCGGCGCCAAGGATCCCGATCGCGCCGAGCGGGCCGTGTGGATCGCCGGCCGGTACAACATGGTCGTGCTGGGGGTGGTGGGGGTGGTTTTCATCGCCCTTGCCGGACCGATCGTCGGACTGTTCACGCAGGACGCCGCAGCGGCCCCGATCGGCGCGCTGGCGCTGCGCACGATGAGCTTCGGCTTCGTGTTCTACGCGCTCGGCATGGTGCTGAGCATGGCGTTCAACGGCGCCGGTGACACCTGGACCCCCACCTGGATCAACGTCGCCTGCTTCTGGCTGTGGGAGATTCCGCTGGCGTATGTCCTGGCGCGCGTGGTGCTGCATGCTCCGCTGGGAGCGTTCCTCGCGATCATGATCGGATACTCGACGTTCGCCGTCGTGGCCGTGGTCTTGTTCCGCCGCGGCCGGTGGAAAGTGCGCGCGGTCTAGCGTGGCCAGCTCGACGCGACCGGCGGCCCGGCCCCTCGATCGCTCCATCGTGGATGGACCGCTGACGCGCGCCGTGTGGATGCTCGCCTGGCCCACGATGCTGCAGAATCTCATCAGTGGGCTGCAACCGATGGTCGATCACGCCCTGGTGGGGCACCTCGTGGGCTACGCCGGCAACGCCGCGATGGGCGTGTCGGTCCAGATCTTCATCGTCGTCATGGCGTTCATCATGTCGGTGTTCAGCGGCATGGGCGTGCTGGTGTCCCGGTTCGCCGGCGCCAACGATCCCGAGCTGGTGAACCGCACCCTGTACCAGGCATTTCTCGCGGCGGTGGTGCTGTGGGCCGTGTTGCTGGCACCCCTGGGGTGGATCCTCGCACCGACCTTGCTCGGAGCCGTGCACGCCACCCAGGACGTTCAGACACAGGCTCTGGCATTCTTGCGCATCATGTTCATCGGCAGTCTCGGCACGATCTGCTTCTTCATGGTGAGCGGGGCGCTGCGTGCCGCGGGCGACGCCCGCACACCGCTGCGGCTGGGCATCCTGCTCACCGCGGTGAACGTCGTCTGTAACATCGGATTCATCACGGGTGTGGGACCGCTGCCGCGCCTGGGGACAGCCGGCGCCGCCGTCGGCACGACCGTCGCCGGGTTCCTCGTGAGCGGCGTCGCGTTCTATCTGTTGTTCTCGGGGAAGCTCCCGGTGATGTGGCACCGCAGGATGGACTGGCGACCCGACTGGAAG
>DATLVL010000281.1:0-8566 GCA_035577525.1 Gemmatimonadales bacterium
CCGCGGCCTGCCGTCATGACGACCGGGATTCCGACGGTCGATACGACTCGGGTACGTCGCGACAGCGCTCGCGTGCGGCGCGACACGACGCCCGTCCCCAAGGACTCCGCCGCACCGCCGGACACCACCAAGGTGCGGCGCGACTCCACGTGAACCCGCACACCAAGCCGTACGACAACGTCCTGGAGACGATCGGGTGGACGCCGCTGATCCGGCTCCACCGCGTGACCCAGGGGATCCGCACACCGCTGTACGCCAAGGCGGAGATCTTCAATCCCGGTGGCTCGGTGAAGGACCGGATCGGCGTAGCGATGATCGAAGCGGCGGAGCGGGCGGGACAGCTGCGCCCCGGCGGGGTCATCGTCGAGGCGACGTCGGGCAACACCGGTATCGGGCTGGCGCTCGCGGCCGCGGTGAAGGGGTACCGCTGCATCTTCACGATGCCCGACAAGATGTCCCAGGAAAAGGCGCGGCTGCTGCGCGCGCTGGGCGCCGAGGTCATTATCACGCCCACCGCCGTCGCCCCCGATCACCCCGACAACTACATCATGAAAGGCCGGGCCATCGCGGCGTCGCTCGACAACGCGATCTTCGCCGACCAGCACTACAACCCCGTCAATCCCGAAGCCCATTACCGCACGACCGGTCCCGAGCTGTGGACCCAGACCGATGGCAGGATCACGCACTTCGTCTGCGCCCCGGGGACCGGAGGGACGGTGAGCGGGGTGGGCCGCTATCTGAAAGAGAAGAACCCCGCGGTGAAAGTCGTCGCGGGGGATCCCGCGGGCTCGATCTATCGGGAGTACGCGCGGACGCGCGTGAAGGGGGAGGGTGCGCCGTACAAGGTAGAAGGCATCGGCGGCGACAAGATTCCCACGTCGCTGCATTTCGACGTCGTCGATGAATGGATCACGGTGAGCGACGCCGAGGCGATGGCGATGACGCGGCGGCTGGCCCGCGAAGAGGCGCTGTTTTGCGGCGGGTCGACCGGCGTCAACCTCGTCGCCGCACTCGAAGTCGCGCGGCGGCTCGACGATCCCACTGCGTGCGTCGTGCTGGTGCTCGCCGACACGGGCGAGCGCTATCTCTCCAAGGTCTACAACGACGAGTGGCTGCGCGAGAACCAGCTGATCGAAGCCGAGCGCCGTACCGTGGCCGACGTGGTATTGCACAAGGACCATGGGGCGCCGCCGCTCGCGTCGGTGGGCCCGCAGGCGACGGTGCGGCAGGCGCTCAACCTGATGAGCACCTACAATGTGTCGCAGCTCCCGGTGCTCGAAGGCACCGACGGGGTGGGTTCGGTGAGCGAGCAGGCGTTGATGGCGCGCGCCCTCCAGGACGCCGCCACGCTCGACCGCCCGGTGCGCGAAGTGATGGACCCGCCGTTCCCCGTGGTAGACGGCGACTGGCCGCTCGATCGCCTCAGCGCGCTGTTGTCGCGGCAGACCCCGGCCGCCCTGGTGCGGCGGGACAGCGAGCTCACCGGCATCGTCACCCGCTACGACCTGCTGCACCAGCTGGCCGGCATCCGGTAGATGCGGATTACGGTCCTGACGGGCGGCGCGACGGTCGAGCGCACTGTCGCCTTCGCCGGAGCGGCGCAGGTCGTCGCCGCGCTGCGGGGACGCGGGCACGTGGTGGCGGTCGTCGACATCGCCACCGGACTGCTCACCGAAGACGTGGAAAAGCGCCTGCTGCGCGCCGAAGTCGGCACGGCGCTCCCCGACGTGGCGAACCTGATCGACGGGGAGCGCGGCATGCTGTCGGGGGGACTCGCCGCGCTCGAGGTAGTCCGGACGGCGGACGTCCTGTTCCTCGTCGTGCACGGCGGCGCAGGCGAAGGCGGGACCCTGCAAGCGGTGCTGGACGTGATCGGGACACCGTATACCGGCTCGGGACCGCTCGGATCGGCGCTCGCCGTAGACAAGGATCTCTCGAAGCGACTCTTCCGGGCAGCGGGCGTGCCGGTCGCCGAATGGCGCATGGCGATTCCGGAATTCGATGCCGCGGTGGTCGATCGGGACATCGGGTGGCCGGCAATCGTGAAACCGTCAAAGCAGGGGTCGACAGTCGGACTCACTCTGGTCAAACGCACGGCAGACCTCAGCCGGGCCATCGCCGAGGCATCGCGCTGGGACGATGAAGTGATGATCGAGCGCTTCATTCCCGGCCGGGAGTTGACTGTTGGCGTGCTCGGGACCGAGGCCCTGCCCCCGGGAGAAATCATCCCGAAGCACGAGCTGTTCGACTATGAATGCAAGTACACTCCGGGGATGTCGCAGGAGATCTTTCCGGCCGACCTCGACGCCGCGCTCGCCCGCAAATTGCAGGAGCACGCCGTGCAGGCCCACCGCGCCCTGAAATTGTCGGGGTACTCCCGTGTCGACTTCCGGGTGACGGGCGGGGGGGACATCTTCTGCCTGGAAGCGAACAACCTGCCCGGGTTGACCCGGACGAGCCTGTACCCGCAGGCGGCGCGGGCAGCCGGGATCGACTATGCTGAGATGTGCGAGCGTATCTGCAGCCTGGCGCGGAACATTGGCGATGAACGGCGTGAATAACGACACCATGACTCCCGATCGCACCGACGGGGTGACGCCCTGGGTGGGACGGTTGTTGGTCGCCAACCTGTTCGCCTTCCTGGTGCAGTGGACCGTGTTCCCGGCGCACTACGATGTGTTCGGGTTCAGCCCGGTCGCCGTCTGGTCCCACCCGTGGACGCTGATCACGTATCAGTTCGTCCACGAGAACATCCTGCATCTCGCGTTCAACATGGTGGCGCTGTACTTCTTCGGTCCGCCGGTGGAAGCGCGACTCGGAGGGCAGCGGTTCCTGTGGTTTTATCTGGTGTGCGGGCTGGGAGGCGCAGCGCTCGCAGGGATCCTGTCTTCGGTGATTTACCTGAAGCTGCTCATCGGGGCGTCGGCCGCGGTGCTCGGAATCGCGGTCGCCTTCGCCTGGTATTGGCCCGACGCTCCAGTGATGGTGTTCCCCTTCCCCGAGCCGTTCGCCGCGAAGTGGCTGGTCACGTTCTACGTCGGGATCTCGCTCGCGCTGGTGTGGCTCTCGTCGGCGATGGGGATTGCGCATCTGGCGCATCTCGGCGGGATCGGCACGGCGCTGTTGCTGCTCAAGACCGCCGACTGGCGCTCGTCCCGGCATGAACGACAGCTGCGCAAGAGCGTCGTCCCCGATGCGGTGGTGAAGTCGGCGGCACTCGTGGCCCGTTCGAGCGATCCGGTGCGCCGCTCCGGCCCGGTGCAGGGGCGGTCCCCCGACCGCACGCAGGCGGAAGTCGACCGCGTCCTCGACAAGATCTCGGCCAGCGGGATCAACAGCCTCACGCCCGCAGAGCGGAAGTTTCTCGCCGAGATGAGCCGGAGGATGCGGGACAGGCACTGACCGACATGATCGCTTTGCTGTTGCTGCTGGTGTCGCAGGACCCGCTGTACGCCCGCGCCGATTCCCTGATCGCCGCCCACAACCTCCCCGCTGCTCGCCGCATCGCCGAATCGCTCGTCTCCGCGCACCCCGCGGACGCAGCCGCGCACTTGCTGCTCGGCCGGATCCTCTACGCCTGGCCGGTGGTGGGACGGTACCCGGCGCTCGCGGAATTCAAGGAAGCGGCGCGGCTCGCTCCCCGGGACCCGACGCCCTTGTACTGGCAGGTTCGCGTCGGTCAGTACCTGGGCAGCGACGAGGGTGAAGGGGTCGTACGCGAGGCGCTGCTCAAGATCATGGCCCTCGACCCCGACTACCGCGACTGTTGGTCGTTGTTCGAGCAGCTCTATCACAATGCCGCCATCTGGCGTCGTGCGGATTCCGCCCTCGCCCGCCATCCCGAGGACCTGCTGGTGCTGGAGCGGCGGGCCGGCATCGCCATCGCGCTGGAGGAGCCGGCCCGTGCAGATTCGTTCGCGGCGCAGGTCTTAGCCCACCGCGGACGGTACGTCCCCGGTCTCCTGCTGCGGGCGGAGGCTGCCTTCGACGGCGGCGAGGACCGAGCGGGGTACGCCTGGTACGATTCCGCGCTGGACGCGGCCGCCCTCGATTCGACTGACGCGCTGTGGCAACAGGTGCGGGCCATCGCATCGCCAGCAGAGATCGCACGCGCGGAGTCGCTGCAGCCGGAGGACCGGCAGCAATTCTTCACGACGTTCTGGGGCCGGCGTGATCCCAATCTCGTGACACCGTACAACGAGCGGATCGCCGAGCACTTCCGCCGCCTCATGGAAGTACGCCGCACGTTTCAGCTGTTGCATCCCTACAGCCGGTTTCACGTATCTCCAGTCGCCCGCGGTCTCGCGGCGTCGTACCTGACCGATACGGTCGTGACGCTGCTGCACAGGGGCGTCGAGCCCCTGGACAGCATCTCCACGGCCAGCGTGCTGTTTGCGGAGCCACGGACTGCGTACGACGGTGGACAGCATTTGACCGTCTACGCCCGCGAGCACCTCAGCGGCCCCGGGCTCGTATGGCTGCGACACGGGCGCCCGGACGTGTGGGAGCGCGACGTGGTTCCGGGGCGGCTCTTCACGGCGCATGAGTGGACGTACGATACGCCGCAGGGTCCCACCACGGTCGTGTTCGATGGAATCCCGGGCCCCTACGGCCCCCACGGCGACTTCATCGTCGCGCCGCCACGCAGCGCGCGCGCCGCACGCCAGCTCCTGGCGCTGCTGACGACGGACGGCACGTCGCTTCCCGCGACGCTCACGGCGAGGGGGTGGAGCGCCTTCTTCCAGGGTGCCGAGCCGGGCTCGACGGACCTGTATGTCCGCACCGCACCAGATTCCGCCGCGGTGGTCTTGTGGGACACCACGGGAACGCAGGTCGTCCGGGCCCGAGGCTCCGGGGTTCTCGCGCTCTCGGCGCCTCCCGGTCTCTACGATCTCGGCCTCGACGTCGACTCCGCCGGGCAAGTGGGCCGCGAGCGTACGCGGCTCGTGCTGCCCTTCTTCTCGCGGAGCCGGCTCTCTCTCTCGAGTCTCGCCCTCGCTCCGAGCGACAGCCTGAGCGATCGCGAGCGGACGTTGTCCGCCATGCCGGCTGATCTCGTGTTTGCCACGGGTCGGCCGCTCGCGGCGTACACGGAGGTGTATGGTCTGACGCGCGGCGCCGACGATCGCGCCCGCTACCACGCACGCTACACGTTCACGCCGATCACTGGTGTGTTGCGGCGGCTCGTGGGCGGCGCGTCGTCGGTCGTGTTCGCATTCGAGCGCGACGTGGAGTGGCGCAGCGCGACGCCGGAGCAGCTCGTCATCGAGCCGGGGCGCCTCCCGCCGGGACGGTATCGCGTGACGCTCTCCGTGACCGATGTTCCGTCGAATGTCAAGTCGGAGACGGTCGCGTTGGAGATCGCCGTGCGTTGAGTGAGGCTTGTCGCACCGGGTTGGCGATCTATACTTGGGGCCGACTCGGTCCATGCTCGTCAATCTCGTTCCGGAGTTCCTCGCCTGCATTGCCGCTCCAGACCCCGTGGCGGCCTACCACGCGTATCTCGAACGGCACGCGCCGGTACTCGGCAGTTACTGGCATAACTACGTCATCGACCTGGAGTCGCCGCACGCCGAGCGCGTGATCGCGGGGGTGGTGCAAGCCGATCGCGCCGATCTGATGCGCCTCCTCGAGGACGTCGACGTCGCCCGCATCGCTGAGGACGCGCTGAGCCGGGCGCGCGACCAGATGGAAGCCGACTGCCCGATCGACTTGTACCTCATGGTGGGCGTCGGCGCGGCGAACGCGGGGGAGCTCGTCGTGGATGGCAAGGGCGTCGCGTTCGTGTGCCTCGAACACTTTACCGGCCGCGCCAACCCGCAGACGAGCGGCCTGGGGCTCGCCCCGCACCTGCTCTCCCTGTGGATCGCCCATGAGGTCGCGCACGCCGTGCGCTACACCTCTCCGACCAGCCAGGCGGAGATGAGGCGACTGGTGGTGGAGGGTGAGGGGGCGTACGACTACTGGACGACCGGCAGCCGCGCGACGCTGCGCGAGCTCCTGATGAACGAAGGGATCGCGATCGCTGCGTCGCAGGCGACGGCGCCGGGCTTCGAGCCGTGGGAGTACTTCGGCTATACGCGGCGGCAATACCGCCGCATCCGCGAGCTGGACGCGTTCCTGCGCCGCTCGGCGGTGGCGGAGCTGTCGCGCCGCGGGCTGGGCCTGCGGCTGCGGTTCCTGTCGGGGGGGATGAGTCCCGCGTCGCGACTGGTCCAGGGGCGGGTGCTCCCGGAGCGCACCGGCTACTATCTCGGCCTGCGGCTGATCGAGAGTTACCTCGCCGAGCACGGATTGCCGCGGACCGTTCGCGCGGCGGCGGAAGTCATCCAGCAGGCAGATGACGCGGCCTCGGGGACCCAGACGGCATGACCCCCACCCCCAAGGGTCCGCCCCCGCATTTGCCCGAACGCCGACACAACTACACGCTGCGCGAGATGCTGGAGGAGTTCGTCGCCTACGCCCGGGACATCGCCACCCGCACCGCGACCATGACCACGGAAGAGCGGGAGCAGGCCGAGCAGCGGCTCGAATGGCTGGCGGACGAGGTGTGGCGCATGGCCTCGAGCGCAGAGACCCCGCTCGAATAGCAGGTCCCGAGTTACTTCCCCACGCAGAAGCTTCCGAACACCCGGTCCAGCACGTCGTCCGGGGTGACGACGCCGATGAGATCGTCGAGTGCGCCGACCGCCGCCACGAGGTGCGTCGCGGTCGCGGCGGCGTCCACGCCGCTCGCCCGGGCCGCCTGAAACTGCTCCAGCTCGCGCAGCGCCTCAGCCAGCGCCGCGCGCTGGCGCTCCCGGGTCACGATCGGCTCCACGTCTCCCAGTCGCACCAGACTGCCGAACGCCGCCTCGGCGAGCTTGCGCTTGACGGTGTCGAGGCCAACGCCAGTCACCGTCGAGACCTGGACGGTCGGGCGGTGCGGCGGTCCGGCGGCCGGGCGTTGGAGGTCGGCCTTGGTCGCGACCGCAATGACTCGTGTCTTGATCTCGGAGAGAAATGCAGCCGCCGCGGCGGCCGAAGTACCGGCTTCCTCACAGAACAACACGAGATCGGCAGCGGCGAGATATCGGCGGCTCACCTCGATGCCCAGCTGCTCCACCCGGTCGGGACTGTCGCGCAGCCCCGCGGTGTCGACGAGCCGGAACGGAAACCCCTCGAGGACGGCGGGCGCCTCGATTGCGTCGCGCGTGGTGCCGGGGATCTCGGTGACGATGGCGCGCTCGTGGCCCAGCAGGGCGTTGAACAGCGACGACTTGCCGGCATTGGGTGGGCCCGCGATCACGACGAGCGCCCCCGCGTGGAGCCGCTCGCCTTCGGGGGCGGTCGCAAGCAGCCGTGCGAGACGGTCGTGGACGACATGCCAGACACGCTCCACCTGCTCGGGGGGCACCGGACCTTCGTCCTCTTCCGGGAAATCGATGTCGTACGCGATCAGCGCTTCGAGCTGCAGGATCTCGTCGCGCAGTGCCTCGAGCCGGCGCGAGAGGCCGCGCTCGAGCTGCTGCAGCGCGCGGCGCCGCTGCGCGGGCGCGCCGGCCTCGATCAGGTCCGCGGTCGCCTCGGCCTGCACCAGGTCGAGCTTACCGTTCTGCAGTGCCCGGCGCGTGAATTCCCCGGGCTCGGCGAGCCGCGCTCCGGCGGCGACACAGGCCGCGACGACCTCCCCCGGTACGAGGAGGCCGCCGTGCGTCGCGATCTCGACCTGGTCCTCGCCGGTGTAGCTCGCCGGGCCGGGATAGCAGATCGCGATCCCGAGATCCAGGTCCTCGCTGGTGGTGGGGTGGCGCACCGCCACGCGGACGGCGACGCGCGGCCGGTCAGGATGGAACGGATGCAGCACTTTGGCGCCGATGTCGAACGCGCCGCGGCCCGACAATCGGATCAGCGCGAGGGCGCTCCGGCCGGGTGGCGTCGCCAGGGCGACGATCGCGTCGGACAGCACCCGGCCTCCGGCTCCGCTAGTGCCGTTCCAAGTCGTTGCGCCGGACCGCCACGATCCCCAAGACCGTCATTGAATTTGGAACGGCACTAGGTGCCGCCCGAGGGACGGTTCTGCGCCGCGAGGCGGCGCTTGGAGATCTGCCACTGCTGCGGCAGCGAGATCAGGTTCTGCACCGCGTAGTACAGATTCAACCCCGAAGCGAGCCGCAGGAAGATGAACGTCATCATCGCCGGCATCACGTAGAGGAACGTCTTGGTCTGCGGATTGGGCGGCAGCCCCCGTTGCCCGATCTTCGAGACCGCGAACATCGACACGCCCATGATCACAGGAATGATGTAGAGCGGGTCGGCGCGCGACAGGTCGGGGAGCCAGAGGAACGGCACGCCGCGAAACTCGATCGTATTCGAGAAGACGAAGAACAGCGCGAGCAGCACCGGCATCGGCAGCATCATCGGGAGGCAGCCGCCGAACGGGTTCACTTTGTGCTCCTTGTACAGCCGCATCATCTCCTGCTGCAGGCGCTGCGGGTCGTTCTTGTAGCGGGTCTGGATGTCCTGCATCAGCGGCTGCACCGCCTGCATGCGCATCTGCGATTCCATGGCGCGCTTTTGCAGCGGC
>DATLVL010000282.1:0-2365 GCA_035577525.1 Gemmatimonadales bacterium
CCGTCGACGCCCGTTTGCGCCCGGTGCAAGCGCGCCGCGCGCCGACGCCTCCAGCGGGTGCCACGGAGCGGTGGAAAGAGATCCGCCTGGAGCAGCTCCATCCCGTCAACCGCGAGGAGGCCGAGCGCGTGCTCGCCAAGCTCGAGACACGCGGACCCTCGAGCCTGACCGCCGACGAGCAGGCGTTTCTCGACCGCTTCAGCGCGATGTAACGCCCCCCGCCGGGGCCACCGGAGCGATTCGCACGGCCGGCCCGCCGACGATCGTCGGCGCCTGATGGTCCTGGGCCACCTTGTTGTACTGCGCCACGTCCGTCTCCAGAATGCCGTTGAACCGCGCCAGGTACGCATCGAGCGCCGGCCGCAGCACCTTCCATTCCGCCATGACCTGCTCGCCGGGTGGTTGCGCGTAGGCGAAGGCGCTGCCGCCGCTCAGCCGCTGATAGCGATCCTGGAACCGGCTCAGGTAGTGCACGTCGTCCTGGCCGCCGTCGCGCTGCACTTCGGAGTTGTACAGCGAGTCCTTCAACTCCTTGAGCTTGCGGCCGAGCCCACGCGCCTCACGCGTCACCGGGGCGGAGACGCTCGAGTCGACTCCGGTGCCGCGCAGCGCTGCTTGCACGTTCTGTAGTTGCGTCTGCAGGCTGGCAATACGGTTGAGCACCGTGTTCAACGCCGTCATCTCGCTGCGCAGCTGCAACGCGGCCCGCAGTTGGGCGACGAATGCCGCCGAGTCCCCGTGCACCACCGGATCCGGTTGCACGACCACCGTTTGCGTCGCGGTCTTGCCTGCCGCGGCAATCATCACGGAGTACGTCCCCGGGATGACACGCGGTCCGCCGGCGTTGCGGAACGGATTCTCCTCTTCGCCCGGCTCGGGCGTCCGCTCGAAGCTGAGGCGCGGCGGCGCCGAGTAGCGCAGGTTCCACACGAAGCGATTCACTCCCTGCTTGCCCGGTGCGCTCGAGTCCACCGTCACCGTATCGCCGTGCGCGTCAGTCACCGTGACGATCACGCCTGCGCGGCGGCGTCCGCCTGGTCCCTGCGCGGCACCCTCGCCGCGACCGGAGTCTCCCGCTGCCGCGCTCGTATCGAGCGCCGTCTTCAAGTAGTAGTCGATCATCGCTCCGGCCGGCGCGTTCGGCGTCGTGAAGCGTGTCGGCGCAACGACGGTGCGCCGTGGGCGCACGCGGATCTGTGCCGGCAGCGCGCTGAACAGGTGCACATCCTGTGCGGCGACGGCCGGCCCCAGCTCCTCCAGGGCGGTGATGTTGTCGAGCACGAACAGCCCGAGGCCGTGGGTGGCGACGACGAGATCGTGCGAGCGTTGGATGAATTTCACATCATAGACGGGCACGGTCGGAAAGCCCGCCTTGAGGGGACGCCACGTGGCACCGGCGTCGGTCGAGAGCCACAGCGCGGCATCGGTGCCGAGCACCAGGAGCCCGGCGCGGTTCGGATCCTCGCGCACCACGCGCGCCGCGGCGTCCTGCGGCAAGCCCGCCGCGATGTCGGTCCACGTCTTGCCGAAGTCGGATGTCTTGTACACGTACGGCCGGTTGTCGTCGAACTCGTGGCGATCGACCGCCAGGTAGGCGGTGCCCGCGGCCGTCGGGGACACGCCGATCTGGTAGACGCGCCCTTCGGCGTCGGCAGCGAGGCCGGGGAAGTGACCCGCGACGTTGGCCCACGTCTTCCCGCCATCGCGCGTCACCTGTGCCAGCCCGTCGTCGGTGCCGGCCCAGATCACGTTTTCGTCCGAGGGTGCGACGTTGATCGTGAGGATGGTGTTGTAGGTCTCCGCGCCCGAGATGTCGTCGTTGACCGGTCCGCCGCTGGTGCGCTGCTTCGATTTGTCGTTGCGCGTCAGATCGGGCGAGATCACCTCCCAGTGCTCGCCCCCGTTGGTCGACTTGAAGACCACGTTGGCGCCGATGTAGACGGTATTCGCGTCCGTGCGCGAGACCTCGACGGGAGTCGTCCAGTTGAAGCGGTAGTCGAGCTCCGCCGCCGCGCGATCCGACACACCGGGGACGTAGGGACGTACCGCCCGCGTCACTCCCGAGTGCAGATCGATGCGCTGCAGGCTGCCGTTCTGCGATTCGGCGTACACGATCGTGGAATCGCTCGGCGCCGGGACGGCGTACTCGCCGTCACCGCCCGTCACGGTGAACCATTCGGAGCCGTTGAGCGACGCCGCCGGGCCGCTCGACGCACCGCACCACGCGTTGTTGTCCTGCAGGCCGCCGCACAGGTTGTAGGGGACGTTGTTGTCCGCCGCCACCATGTAGAACTGCTCGATCGGAAGGTTATTGAACCAGGTCCAGCTCTTGCCGGCGTCCTGCGTCGCGTAGGCACCGCCGTCG
>DATLVL010000283.1:0-12565 GCA_035577525.1 Gemmatimonadales bacterium
ACCAGTGCCGCCCCATGCGCTTGAGGACGCGGTTCGACGCCGACTGCAGCGGCGCATGCAGGTGCGCGGCGACATTGCGCGGCGCCTCGATCAGGAGCCGCGCGATGCGGTCATCCACTTCGGTCGCCTCAATCGACGACAGCCGGAATCTCACCTGCGGCACCGCACTCACCAGTGCTTCGAGCAACTCCCCCAGCGACGACTCTGCCGACCACGGACCACCGACCACGTCTGTGTCCCTGCCGTACGTCCCGATGTGCACACCCGTCAGCACCAGCTCCGCGTGATGCTGTGCCAGCGCTCGCGCCTCGGCAACGACTTCCACCACCGGACGAGACCGATTCGCGCCGCGCGCGATCGTCGTCGCGCAGAACGTGCAATGCTCGTCGCAGCCATCCTGGATCTTGAGCCAGCCGCGGGCACCGGCCGAAAAGCGCCGCAACACCGGATCGATCGCGCTGACTGGGACTCCCGCTGCGGCCAGCACTTCGTTCGCGGCCGCGCCGCCCACCACCGCGCGCACGCGCGGCAGCGCGGCCAGCGCTCCACGATCGAGCGCCGCGGCACAGCCCATGACGATCGTGTCGCGCCCGGCGCGCGCCTGGTGGCGCACGTAGCGGCGCAACTTCGATTCGCTCTCTGCGGTGACGGTACAGGAGTTGACGACCGCGAGCTCGGCGTACTCGGCTGCATCCACTACCGTCGCGCCGGCATCGGCAAACGCCTGCCGCACGCGCTCGGTGTCGTATTGATTCGCTTTACAGCCGAAAGTGTGGAAGTAGACGTTCACGGCCGGACGGTGACGCCGAACATCCCGGTCCACAGCGTCTCCGTGAGGCCCGACCCCGTGCGGCGCTGCCGCTCGAGCGAAACGTCGATGATGCCGCGCCCCTGGGCGAAGACCACGCCGGTGCCGGCGGAGAGAGAGAACTCCTTCGGCGCGGTGGCGCCGGGCCCGAACGGCAGCTGCCCGCTGCGCACGCCGATCCGCAGGGGATGGCGCCCGCTCCCGAATTCGCCTCCGGCCGCCCAGACGGTCGTATTGAAAGCGTTGGAGTCGGCGGAGACCGACCAGTTGGAGCGAATCACGCTGCCGGCGAACACCACCTGTGGCGTGAGGTGCAGGTACACCCCCGCACCGTACATCGTGGGAAGATCGTTGCGCGCCACCTCGACGCCGCTCAGCTCGCTGCGCAGATGCGAGTCCGATCGCACGAAACCGGCGATGTGCACCGTGCGCCCCAGCGCCAGCATGGCGCTCGCCGAGATGCCGGTGCCGCGAAAGGCAATCTCGTCGTTTTGCGACACGCCCTTGTAGGTCGACGTGTCGGTGAACGTGCGCGAGGCGAGCAGCCGGGTCGAGCCGGACAGGAAATGGAATCCGGCGCCAAGCGTCAGGAACTTGAACTGCTTCCCCGCGACGACGCGCAGGTCGGACACGCCGCCGTCGCTCGACAGCACATCGGTCACCTGCTGCTGTGAGCCGCCCAGCACGATCGTGTCCGTGAGCGAGACGCGGTAGGAGCGATCGAGGTAGCTCGAGAATCCGCCGCCGATCACGATGCCGGCCCAGGCGGGCCCCGAGATCTGAAACAACGGGAACCGCGTGGTACGGCGCGTCGCGCTCACGCCATCGAGATCGTCGGTGACATAGGAGACCGACCCCACTGCGTTGGCGCTGAGGCGGTCGTTGGCGGTGACGGCCACCTCCGTGAGGCCGGAGAACGGATCGAACATCGCGAAGGCGCCGCCCGTGGCGCGCGAGCGTGCGCTTTCGGGCCGCCCCGGAACGCCGAGGCCATTGATGCCGAACGGTGAACTCTGCCCCGCGAGCACGCCGGCCGCCCCCAGCAGGCCGAGCGCCAGCGCGAAACCGCGTCGCGTCACCATCAGGGAGCTCCCAGCTTGATGTGAGGCACGTACGTCAGCTTGAGCACGGGCCGGAACGCCGCGGTACGCGACGAATAGAACCGCAACGTCGTGAACGTCGCCCCTTCCAGACTGGACGAAGCCCCCGTGGTGTCACCCAGTCCTGTAGTCGGCGGCAGGAAGCGGCGCAGCGACAGGAGCCGGACGACCACACTCGTGGGCAGCGTCGTATCCGACACCCAGGCACGGAACAGCGGTGTCAGCTCGATGCGCACCGTGTCCGTGGGGTTGCCGGCGAACACCCTCGAGACTCCCTGGATCGCGGTATCGCCGTCGATCGGCGATTTGAGTCCGAAGTCCGCAGACACCCGGTTCACGAGGATGAGGAGCGAGTCGCCCATCACCACGGGCGCGGTCGGAGTCGGGATGAGGAACAGTTCGGCGCGTAACACCTGGGCCGAGTCGCGGATCTGCTTGGGGAAATTGATGCGCAACAACGCCCGCCGCGACGGGGTGCCGCCGATCAACAGGTTCGAATCCGGGGGCACCGCCGGCGCCGTGTAGACGAAGCTATCGAAGAGCGGGTTGGCAAGAAGCGCGTCGGGCGGGTGCGTATGGATGCAGGTACCCCCGGTGCAATTGTCTTTGAAAAAGATCGAGTCCGGACGTACGAGCTTCCCCGCCGAGTCGACCCGGTAGTACCACGATGCTGCCAATCCCAGCCCGGTCTCAGCCGACCCGAGGATCACGGTGGGCCGGTTGTCCGCGGTCACCACGACTCCCAGGGAGAGGCGGCCCGTATCCGCTGCGTTGAAGGGAGCGTGGGCGCTGTCGAACTTGAGCCGCAGTGTCACCACGTGTTGCGTGCCGTTTTGATTCGTTGAGTTGGTGTCGGTAGTGCCATTCGTCAACACCGTGTCACCCATTACGGAATCGCGCCGCGAGGATTGACCCAATAGGCTGTCGACGTTGACGACACGCAACGGCGACCCGGCAAACGACGGGGCCAGATCGGCAAACGTCGTCGTGCTGTCGATGGAATCGGGAAGCTGATAGAAGGAAAGGCGCAGGTTACGACTCGCGGTGTCCGGCCGCAGGAAATGCACCGTCAGCTTCATCGAATCGATCACGTTCGGCCCGGTGGTCGTGTCGACACTATCAAGCTGCGTCCGCAGCACGAACCCACTCAAATGGGTAATGGGCCGGCTGTCGATACCCCCCTCGGCGGTGGCGGGGAGAAAGCCGGCGTGGGCCGGAAGCACGTACCCCTGGAACGTCGAGTCGCGGGAGATCGCGTCGGTGAACAGCGATTCGACCGCCACGAGCTTGTTCCCAGGGCAGAAATCGGGGCAGCGCGCCGGCGCCGTCGGCTCCTCGACGCACGCCCACACCGCCAGCAGGACGGTGACCGCGACAGAACCGAGCCGCTTCACGACAGCGACTCCCGCGTGAACGCCTCGGGGAGCAGCTCCTTCAGCTTCCAGCGCCGCTCGCTCGACGGCCCCACCGCGACGATCTCGAGATCCAGCCCGAACTCGGCCAGCAGCTGGCGGCATGCGCCGCAGGGCGTCGCCGGCGGCTCGACCGCGGTCGCCACTGCCACCCGCGTGAGCGAGCGCTTCCCCGCCGCCACCGCCGCGCCCACCGCCATGCGCTCGGCACAAATCGTCAGCCCGTAGGAGGCGTTCTCGACGTTGCAGCCGACGTGGATCGTCCCGTCCGCCGCTTCGATCGCGGCCCCGACGTGAAACTTGCTGTAAGGTGCGTACGCGTTCTTCATGACCTCACGCGCCCGGCGCACCAGCTCGGCGCTCATGCCCACACCTCGGGCAGGAACGAGCGGCCCGCGGCGAGTGCGGGTACACCGAAGAACTCGGCGACCGTGGCGCCGAGATCGGCGAACGTCGACCGCTCCCCGAGAGCCACCGGTCGCACCCGTTTCCCCAGGACCAGCACCGGCACCGCCTCGCGCGAATGATCGGTCGAGGGAGTGGTCGGATCGTTCCCGTGGTCGGCCGTGATGATGATCAGGTCGTCCTCCAAAAGACGCGCTTCGAGGCGCGGCAACCAGATATCGAGTGACTTGAGTCCTTCATGAAACCCCGGGACATCGTTCCGGTGCCCCCACGTCTGGTCGAACTCGATCACGTTCACGAAGATGAACCCCGTCTCCAGCGTCTCGAGCGACCGCTCGATCAGCCGGTAGGCGTCGGGGTTGGTCGGCGTGTGCTCGCTCGTGATGTTCCGGCCGGCGAACAGATCGTCGACTTTGCCGATCCCCACCCGAGCAATCCTCGCCGCAGCCAGCCGGTCGAGCAGCGTAACCCCGACGGGCTCGATCGAGAAGTCCTTGCGGCCTGCGGTACGCTGGTAGTGTCCCGGTTTCCCGTTGAACGGCCGCGCGATCACCCGGCTCACCGCTTCCTCACCGCGCAACATCTCACGCGCTGCGGCGCAGGCGGCATACAGCTCCGCCAGGGGCACCGTCTCCTCGTGCGCCGCGACCTGAAACACCGAATCGGCCGAGGTATATACGATCCACTTGCCCGTCCGCTGATGCTCCTCCCCGAGCTCGGCGATGATCGCCGTTCCCGAGGCGGCGGTGTTGCCGATCCAGCCGCGGCCGGTGCGCGCGGCAAACGCGTCGAGCAACTCCCGCGGAAATCCGTGCGGGTAGGTTCGAAACGCCCGCTCGAGCAAGACTCCGCAGATCTCCCAGTGCCCCGTCGTCGAATCCTTGCCCTGCGACTTCGGGATTGCCACACCGTACGCCGCTGCCGGCCGGGCCGGTCGCCCGACACCGCGCAGCGGCCGGCACAATCCCAGCCCGAGGCGCTCGAGGTTAGGGAGCCGCAATCCTCCCACCTCGCGCGCGACGTTGCCGAGGGTGTCGGAGCCCGCGTCTCCATAGGCATCCTGATCGGGTGCCGCGCCGATGCCCAAGCCGTCCAGCACGATGATTGCGGCGCGCTTCACTCGTAGATCCGCGGCAACCGCGATCCCAAGCCGCACAGAAACTCCCGCTGCATCACGTCGGCCCCGGAGGAGAACTGCTCGAGCGTGATGCGGCCGCCGTCCGCCGCTCCGATGAGTGTGGCGACATCGCCCACGCCCACCGGCGTCTCGCCCGCGTCGACGATCGTATAGTCCATCATCACGAGCCCGACGATGGGACAGCGGGCGCCACCCAGCAGCACGGTCGTCTTGCCCGAGAATCCCGCGGAACGGCGCAGCCCGTCGCCGTAGCCGATCCCGAGTGTCGCCACCACCGTGTCGCGCGGCGCCGTCCACGTCGCGTTGTAGCTCACGCTGTCACCGGCCCGGACACGCCGTACGCTCACCACCCGCGCCCGCAGGCCCACGACCGCGGCGCCCGGCTCGAGACTCCCGCCGGGTGTGCCGCCGTAGAGGTACACACCAGGCCGCACGGCATCGAGCGAGAACCGGCCACCGCGTAGCGCGGCTCCGCTGTTCGCCACGTGCAAGAGCTGCGGACGCCGCGGCAGGCGCTCGACCGCTCCCAGAAACCGCTCCAGCTGCTGCTCCGCCGTGCCGTCGTCCCGCTCCGAGGAGTGCAGCTGGGTGAAGCACCCGGCGATCCGGTCCGCTCCCGGGATGCCCCGCACGGCGTCGATGGCATCCCATCGCACGCCGGCGCGTCCCATGCCGGTATCGATCTCCAGATGACAGGGGCGCTCGGGAGTCTGCGCCAGCCACGCCGCCGCGCTCGCCGCGTCTCCGATCGCCGGCGACAGATCGAGGCGGTGATACGCCGCGAATTGATCCGGCTGCGCGGGGGTGCATACAAGAACGGGCCGCGCAATGCCGGCGGCCCGCAACTCCGCGCCCTCTTCGATTGTCGCCACGCCGTAGCCCCAGGGATCGACCTGCTCCAGCGCCCGGGAAACGGCGACGGCTCCCAGTCCATACGCATTGGCTTTGACGATGGGAAGGAGCCGTGTGTCCGCGACGCGCGCCACCGTGCGAGCATTCTCCACCACCGCCGCGAGGCTCACCTCGACCCATGCACGGCTGCGCGGCGCGCTCATTGACTCCATCAGACGAGCGCGTATCATACCCGTGCAGGAGGCTAAATGCAAGGCGATTCAGCGCTTGGACGCGTGCTGGCGCTCGTCCGCGAGCTCCGCAAACGCTCCCCCTGGAACGGCGCGCAGACCCCCCAGACTCTCCGTCCCTACCTCGTCGAAGAAGTGCTGGAGCTCGATCACGCGATCGCGAGTGGTGATCCGCTGCAGCTGCGCGAGGAGCTGGGCGACATGTTGCTGCACCTCTCGTTCCAGATCGTGCTCGCCGAGGAGCGCAGCCAGTTCGACACCGAGGCGGTGGTGCGCGCGCTGGAGCAGAAGATGCGGCGCCGCCACGCGCAGCTGTTCGGCGACGGGCCGGCACCGGCGACCGACACCTGGGAGCGCAGCAAGCGGCGCGAGTCCGGTGCTTCGGGGCGCAGCGCTTTCGCCGGCGTGCCGCCGCACCTCCCGCCGCTGCTCATGGCGCTGCGGCTGCAGGAGCGCGCCTCGGGTGTGGGATTCGACTGGCCTGATGAGCGCGGCCCCCTGGGCAAGGTGCGCGAAGAGATGGCCGAGCTCGAGGAGGTCGCGACGAGTGGGGAGCGCGGCCAGGTCGCCGCGGAAATCGGCGATCTCTTTTTTGCCGCGGTGAATTTGTCACGCAAGCTGGGGATCGATCCCAATCTGGCGCTGGAGCTCGCCAACCGGAAATTCCGGCACCGCTTCGAGGCCGTGGAGCGCATGGCGCGCGAGCGTGGCGTAGAAGTCGGCGAAGCGAGCCTCGACGAGCTCGATACGCTGTGGGAAGAGGTGAAGGCGGGAGGCCGCTAGGGCCAGAGCTTGTAGAGCGTCCGCGGGAACGCGATCGCCTCGCGGATGTGCGGAATGCCGCAGATCCACGCCACCGTGCGCTCCACGCCGAGTCCGAATCCGGCGTGCACGAACGTGCCGTACTTGCGCAGGTCGAGATACCAGCCGTACGCCTCCTCGGGCAGTCCCTCGGCCTTGATCCGCGCGCGCAGCTTGTCGTAATCGTCCTCGCGCTGGCTGCCGCCGATGATCTCACCGTAACCCTCGGGGGCGAGCATGTCGTTGTTGAGGACGGTGCGCGGGTCGGCGGGGTTTTCCTTCATATAGAAGGCCTTCACCGCCCTGGGGTAGTTGTAGACCATGACCGGGCGGTCGTACTGCTTCGCCAACAGCGTTTCGTCCTCACCGCCCAGGTCCTGCCCCCACTCGATATTGCTCCCCAGTCCCTTGAGCTTTTCCACGGCGTCGGTGTAGGAGATCCGGTGGTAGGGGGTGACACACGCTTCGAGCGGCGCGACATTGCGCTCCAGCTCCGCGAGCTCGGGGCCGCGGCGTTCCAGGCAGCGCCGCACGATGTAGCTGACGAAATCCTCCTGCAGCCGCATATTCGCGTCCGAATCGTTCCAAGCAACCTCCGGCTCCACCATCCAGAACTCGGTGAGGTGGCGCCGGGTTTTCGACTTCTCGGCGCGAAACGTGGGCCCGAAGCAGTAGACTTTACCCAGTGCCGCCGCGGCGGCCTCCACATACAGCTGACCGGTCTGGGCGAGGAACGCCTTCCCCAGATCGAAATAGTCGGTGGAGAAGAGCGTTCCGGCGTGCTCGCCGATCGATCCAGTGAGGATCGGGGTATCGACCAGCACGAAGCCGCGCTCGTAGAAGAAATCGCGGATCGCCTGGATCACTTCATGCCGGACGCGGGCGATCGCCACCTGGCGCCGGCTGCGCAGCCAGAGGTGTCGGTGCTCGAACAGAAACGCGGTGCCGTGTTCCTTGGGAGAGATGGGAAATTCGGGGCTCGACCCGAGCACGCGCAGGTCGCTGGCGGTGAGCTCGACGCCGCCGGGAGCGCGGGCGTCGGCGCGCACGGTGCCCGTGACCTCGACCGTCGTTTCCTGCGTGAGGCCGCCGAGCGTGTCCCAGACGCCTTCGGGGACGTCTTTCTTCGAGACCACGACCTGCAGATAACCCGTGCCGTCGCGCAGCGAAACGAACGCGATCTTGCCGCTCGACCGCGTGGTCATGACCCAACCGCGCACCGTCACCGGCTGGCCCGCCAGCGCGGGCAACGCTTCGATTCGCTGAGCCTCCGGCATAGGCGCGGCATACTAGTGGCGGCTCTGTGCACTGTCAACGCAATTGCGTGCGTGCCCGTCGTGCGCGTCGGTCCCGACCGCGATGACATCGGGTGGCATTATGAGCTCGGCTCGCCGCGACACGATGCCTCTGCGCCAGAGTCGCTGGCCGCCGATCCGCAACCGCTGTGGCGTGCCGCCGCCGGCCGCGCCGTGCGCGCCGGGCCCGCCATCGGATCGAGCGTCGTCGCGGTGGGGACGTCGGACCGCTCCGTGGTGCTGCTCGACCGCACCGACGGCGTGCGGATCTGGCGGCGTCACGTCCCCGGGACCGTCGCCGCGGGCCCCCTGATCGCCGGCGCCACGGTCTACGTCGCCACCCAGGCGGTGCCGGACGGCCGCGTACTGGCGCTGCAGCTCAAGACCGGCGTGCCGCAGTGGAGCGTCCGCACCGGCGGCGTATCGGCGGGACTCGCCCTGACTGATTCGATGGTCGTCGCCGCCACCGATCGCGGCACCGTCGTGGCTCTGGACCGCCGCAACGGCGAGCGGCGCTGGGAGCGCAATCTCGGCCGCGGCATCCGCGCGGCGCCCGTGATCGCGGCGAGCGGAATCGCCGTCGCCACGATCGGCGATACCCTCTACCTGCTCGACACCGGGACGGGGGCGATCCGCGCCCGACTGCCGACGCCCGGCACCATCCTCGGCAGCCCGGCGACCGACGGCAGCCGCCTCTTCGCGGGCACGACGGCGGGACATCTCCTCGCCATCACTCTCCCCGACCTCACCGTTCTGTGGGACCGGTCCATTGGTGACGCCGTATACGGCGCCCCGGCCCTGTCGGGCGATACCCTCTATGCCACGACCGACCGCGGCACATTATGGTGGGTCCCGCTGGCGGCACCGGAGCGCGCCCATTCGGTCGCTCTCGGGGTCCCCTTCACTGCGGGCCCCACTCCACTCGCCAACGGAGTCCTCGTGGCGGGGATGACGGGAGATATCATGCTGATCGATGCCACGACCGATTCGATTCGCTGGCGCACGCGGCGGCGGGCACCGATCGAAGTGCCGCCGATCATGAAGGACCGGGAGCTGTTCCTGGTCACCGGCAACGGTATCGTAGAGGCGTATCGATGAAGCGATCGATGATCGTGGTGGCGACGCTGGCGAGTCTCGTTCCGGCGCTCGGGGCACAGGAGACGCCCGCGACGCCGCCGCCCCGCAACTGGAAAGAGAACGTGGTGCACTACGGAAAGTGGACCACGGCACTGGCCGCGGTAGGACTGACGGTCCTGGCGGCGCACGAGCACGATCGCGCCAACCAGAGCTGGCAGAACCTGCTGTCGCTGTGCGGCGCCGACAATGCCGCCTGCCAGCTGCGGTCCGACGGACGCTACGTCGACTATCAGGCGGAGCTCTATTACCAGCAGACGATCTACTACGACCACCGCGCGCGCCATCGCATCCTCGGCGCGCAAGTTTCAGTGCTCACCTCGGCAGCGCTCTTCATCCTCGACCTGCGGCATCATGGGGGGAATCCGCCGAATATTCCGTTCAACGGGTCGCGCTTACAGCTGACAGCCGAGCCTCTGGGTGACGGTGCGCAGCTGGGGATGCGGGTGGTCTTTTAGAGCGTTTTCTGTTCTCGGTCATCAGTACTCGGTATCCGACAACCGACGACCGACGACCGAATACCGACAACGCCTTATCCCACTCGAAACAGTTCAAACCCCCTCTCATATCGTTGCACGACGTTCTCCCGGTAGCCGGCATTCTCCGGCCGCTCGAGCGCCGGATCGCGCGCAATCAGCTCGGCTGCGGCGCGGCGGGCCGCGTCCAGGAGATCGAGGTCCTTCGAGAAGTCGGCGTAGCGTAACGCGATCCCCCCCGACTGCCGCGCCCCCGTCAGCTCCCCCATGCCACGCTGGTGGAGGTCGAGCTCGGCGATCTTGAAGCCGTCGGTGGTCTCGGTGAACGCCTTGAGGCGGGCGGCGGCGGCGCGGGCGTTGGACAGGAGAATGCAGTGGCTCGCCGCACTGCCCCGGCCCACCCGGCCGCGCAGCTGGTGCAGCTGCGCCAATCCGAAACGTTCGGCGTGCTCGATCAGCATCACCGTGGCGTTGGGGACGTCGATTCCCACTTCGATCACGCTCGTCGCCACGAGCACCGCGACGGCATTGTCACGGAACGCCCGCATCTCGGCGTCGCGCGCGTCCGGCTTGACCCTGCCATGCACCAGACCGACGCGAAACTCGGAGAACACCTTGGCGAGTCGCTCGTGCATCGTCGTCGCCGCCTTGAGGTCCGCTTTCTCCGATTCGTCGATCACCGGGTAGAGCACATACGCCTGCCGCCCGGCGGCGCACTCACTGCGAATGAACTCGTAGATCTTGGCGCGGGCCGCCTCCGTCCTGAGCGCAGTCTTGATCGTGCCCCGCCCCGGCGGCCGCTCGGCGATCGTCGTGACGTCGAGGTCGCCATACAACGTCAAGGCGAGCGAGCGCGGGATCGGCGTCGCGGTCAGGAGCAGGACGTCGGGGGCATCTCCCTTCTCAGCGAGGGCGGCGCGCTGCTCGACGCCGAAGCGATGCTGCTCGTCGACCACGGCGAGGCCGAGGCGCTGAAACGCCACCGACTCCTGAATCAGCGCATGCGTGCCCACGACGATGCGTGACGCGCCGCTCGCCAGACGGGCGCGAATCGCGGCTTTCTCCGCCGCCGGTCCCCGGCCGAGCAGCAGCTCGGGACGCAGCTCGAGCGGCGCGAGCAGGCGGGTGAGCGTCGCGGCGTGCTGCTCAGCCAGGAGCTCGGTGGGCGCCATCAGGGCGGCCTGGTAGCCGTTTTCCACCGCCAGCAGCATCGCGAACAGCGCCACGACCGTCTTGCCGGTACCGACGTCCCCCATGAGCAGGCGGTGCATGCGATCCGCGGCCGTCATGTCGTCCATGATCTCGCGGATGGCCCGTTTCTGGTCGGAGGTCAGCTCGAACGGCAGCGCGTCCTTCAATCGCGTCGTGAGGTCGTGCCGCTGCGTGAACCGGATTCCCGCCCGGGCGCGCTTCGCCAGGAAACGCGCCCGCGCCTGCACCAGCTGCTGATCGAAGAACTCGTCGAAGGCGAGGCGCCGCCGACCCTGCTCCGCCTCAGCGACGGTCGTGGGCCGATGCACGGCGGCGAGCGCCGCCCGCAGATCGGGGAGTTCCAACCCCGCACGTCGCGCTGCGGGTTGCGGGTCCTTGACCAGGGGAAGCAGCGTGTCGAGGTGTTGCTGGACGAGGGCACGGATCTGCTTGTGGGAGAAGCCCTCGGTGGCGGGATAGATCGGGAGGATCAGCCCGCGGTCTCCCGCTTCCGCCGGCTCGTCGGGATCGGCGAGCACGATGAACTCGCGCGGCACGAGCTGGCGGCCGTGGTAGTAGCGCACCGGCCCGGTGACGAGGAGCAGCTGGCCCGTCCGGATGGTGCGCTCGAGAAACGGCTGCCCCGGCCAGGCGCACTCGAGCACTCCCGACCCGTCCTGCAGCAGCGCCCGAAAGACGCGCAGGCCCTTGCGCGTCGGCAGAATCCCGGTCGAGCGCACGTGGCCGACGCCTGTGACCTCTTCTCCCACCCGCGCCTTCGCGAGCGGCGTGACGCTCGTGGCGTCGAGATAGCGGTGCGGCGCGTGATAGAGGAGGTCGCCGACGGTCCGGATCCCCAGCCGCAAGAGCGCCTCGGCGCGCTTCGGGCCGACCCCTTTCAGGAACTTGACCGGCGCCCGCAGCTCGATCGCCATTACCCGGTGACGAGCCGCCGGGCGTAGGACGCGGCATCGAACACCTCGAGATCGTCGAGCCCCTCACCCGTGCCGATGAAGCGGATCGGGACGGGGAGGGCGCGGCGCACCGCGACGACAGCGCCACCACGCGCCGTGCCGTCGAGTTTCGTGACGACGAGACCCGTGAGCGGCACGGCGGCGGCGAAGGCGCGTGCCTGGGAGACCGCGTTTTGTCCCACGCTGCCGTCGAGTACCAGCAGCGACTCGTGCGGAGCGCCGGGACGGCGCTTCGCCACCACGCGCGCCACCTTTTTGAGCTCTTCCATCAGCTGCGACTCGGTGTGCAGCCGGCCCGCCGTGTCGACCAGCACCGTGTCCCGCCCGCGCGCCTCCGCGGCGTCGATGGCATCGAACGCCACCGCCGCGGGATCACCGCGGCCGTCGATCGATCCACCCACACACGGCACCTCGAGCCGCTCCGCCCAGCGGCGCAGCTGCAGGGCTGCGCCGGCGCGAAACGTGTCGGCGGCGGCGAGCAGAATTCGCCGTCCCTCGCGCTCGAGCCTGGCGCCGAGCTTGGCGATCGTCGTCGTCTTGCCGACGCCGTTGACGCCGTACACGAGGATCACTGTCGGCGGCTGTGCGGCTCGGGCCAGCTCACCGGCCGGCGTTCCTGCGGGTTCGGCGAGCAGCGCGGTCACCGTGCGCTCGAGGTAGGCCTCTCGATCGGTCGCCGTCTTCAATCCTTCGATCAGCTCATCCGTTGCCGCAACGCCGAAATCGGCCTCGAGCAGAATCCGCTCCAA
>DATLVL010000284.1:0-11132 GCA_035577525.1 Gemmatimonadales bacterium
ATCCCCAGGTCGACGATGTCTTGCACCTCCGCGAGCGCGACGGCCGGCGTCATCTTGTACTCGGCAATGCCGTACGTGTTGAGCCCGCCCGGCTTGTCCTTCGCCTCGAACACCGTGACTTCATAGCCGTGGCGGCGAAGATCCCGTGCGCACGACAATCCGGCTGGGCCCGCCCCGACGATCGCCACCCGCTTACCGTTCGCCGGTCCAGCCTCGAACAGCCGAATCTTGCGCTCGAGGACGTAGTCCGTCGCGTGGCGCTGCAGCAGGGCGATGCGGATCGGCTGCTCGTCCCGTTCATTCAGGACGCAGGCGCCTTCACAGAGTACCTCGACTGGGCATGCCCGTGCGCAAGAGTGCCCGAATGGGTTGGCGTCGAGAATCACCCGAGCGGAACCGCGCAGGTTCCCCGTGGCGATCTTCTTGATGAACGCCGGGACGTCGATGTGCGTCGGGCAGGCGATGGTGCAGGGAGCGTCGTAGCAGAAGAGACACGTGTTCGCTTCGAGCAACGCCGCATCCGCCGTCAGCGGCGGCGCAATCTCAGCGAAGTTCTGCTCGAGCTGCTCGACAGAAAACTGCCCAGTTCCCGTCGTCATGTCTTGCTGACAGCTGATGGCTGACGGCTGAAAGCCTTCATTCCCACAACGTACACCAGCGAGGCGACCGCAAACCCGACGAACCACGCCCAGTTGTAGATCGACATCCAGAGGGGGCCCACGTGCGTGGCGCCGATGGCCGCCAGAAACCCGGGAACGCACGGCGCCACTCCGAGCACGAGTGCGCCGATCGCCACCCAATTCACGCCATGCCAGTATTCGTAGGGCCCGTTGCGCCGGTACAGGCCATCGAGATCCAATTCCCGGCGGCGGATCACGAAATAGTCCGTGATCATGATCCCGCCCACGGGGCCGAGCAGCGCGCCATAGCCGATCAGCCAGGTGAAGATGTAGGCCGCCGCGTGACTGTAGAGCTTCCACGGCATCATGAGGATGCCGACCAGCGCGGTGATGATCGCTCCGCGGCGGAACGTGATCATGCTGGGCCGCACGTTCGAGAAATCGTTCGCGGGTGCCACGATGTTGGCAGCGATGTTGACCGCCAGCGTGGCGACGATGATCCCCGCCATCGACAAAAGGATCGTGCCCACACCGCCCACGCGGGTCAGTAGTGTCACCGGATCGCTGATCCGGCTGCCGAAGATCACGCCGGTGGCGTTCGTGACCGCTGCGCCGATGAACGCGAACAGCGCCATCGTGGCGGGTAGCCCAAGCGCCTGCCCCACGATCTGGTCCTTCTGACCGCGGGCGAAGCGCGACAAGTCGGGAATCGAGAGCGCCATCGTTCCCCAAAAGGCCACCGCCGAGGTCAGCCCAGCGCCCAGTACGGTGGTGACCGCCGGTCTCCCGGCGCGGGCGGGGGGATTGGCGAGCATCGGGCCGAGGCCCCCGGCGTGCCGCAAGGCCCACACGAAGAGCGCCGCACCCACGAGCAGGAGGAACGGCGCCCCCCACGTCTCCAGCAGACGGATCGATTCCATGCCGCGCAGCACGATCGCGAGGTTGAGCGCCCAGAAGAGCAGGAAGCAGATCGCTTCGCCGGTCCCCAATTCGAGACTCGCCGGCAGGATCGCGGGCAGGTGCGCGATTCCGGGCCAGATCACCTCGATCAGCTTGAAGATCGCCCAGCCGCCGATCCACGTCTGAATCCCGAACCAGCCGCACGCCACCACCGCGCGCAGCAGCGCGGGGACGTTGGCGCCGAGCACGCCAAACGAGCTGCGCACCAGGACAGGGAAGGGGATGCCGTAGCGCGTCCCGGCGTGCGAGTTGAGCACGATCGGCAGCAGCACCACGATGTTGCCGAGCACGATCGCACCGACGGCCGCCTGCCACGTCCACCCCTGATCGACGAGCGAGCTCGCGAGCGTGTACGTGGGGATGTTGATCGACATGCCGATCCACAGCGCGGCGATGTTGCGCGTGGTCCAGGTCCGCCGCTCCGGTCCGGCCGGCGCCAGATCGGCGTTGTAGAGCCCGGGATCCCGCGTCGCGGTCTCAGTCATAGTGGTTCAAGCTGATAGCTGATAGCGCATTCAGTGCGTCGGCTCGCGCTGGAGGAACTGCCCGCGCCCGATCGTGCCCACGAACTTGCCGTCGCGCGCCTGCACCGCGCCGCGCACCGTGACGACGCTGGCGCAGCCGATCCGCTCCCACCCCTCATAGGCGTTGTAGTCGACTTTCGAGTGGCTCGTCGCTTGCGAGAAAGGGCCGCGGAACGCCGGATCGTAGACTACGAGATCGGCGTCGCTGCCGACCTGGATCGCGCCTTTTCTGGGATAGAGACCGAAGATCTGCGCGGCTTGCGTGCTGCAGGCGTCCACCATCGTGCGCAGCGAGATGCGCTCAGCGCACACGCCGTGGGTGTGGACCAGGTCGACGCGCTCCTGGATGCTGGCGATGCCGTTGGGGATCCTCGTGAACGCGTCGCGGCCCATCTGCTTCTGGTCTTTGAAGCGGAACGGCGCGTGATCGGTGCCGATCGTGCTGATGGCGCGCGACTTCACGCCGTTCCACAGCACCGCCTGGTTCTCCTTGGCTCGGAGCGGCGGCGACATCACGTACTTCGCGCCCTCGAAGTCGGGCCGCTCGGCATATGCCTCGTCGAGCACGAAGTGCGGGATCACCGATTCGATCCAGACGTTCACCCCCCGATAACGTGCCGCCAGCGCCGCCCGCACTGCCTCGTCGCACGAAGTGTGGACCGTGTACACGTGGGTGCCGAGCAATTCGGCGAACGTGCACAGGTGGTGCACTCCGTCCGCTTCCAGCACCGGCGGACGCGATGGTCCGTGCCATTCGGGCCCGGTCTTGCCGGCGGCGAGCAGCGACTTCTGCAAAGCGTCGATGGCATCGGCATTTTCGCAGTGCGCGGTGACGATCACTCCCAGCTCACGCGCCAGCTTCATCGCCGCGAAGAGATCCTCGTCGGAGAGATTCAACGCGCCTTTGTAGGCGAGGAACACCTTGAACGACGCCACGCCGGCCGCGACGATCTTGCGGAACTGGTCGTGCACTTTGGCGTCGAACCGTACGACCGACATGTGAAAGGTGTAGTCGAGCGCGGCGAGCGGTTTCGCCTTGTCGCGCCACAGCTCGAACGCGTCGTAGGGCTCGTCCGCGGGCCCGGGACAAATCATCTCGATCAGCGTCGTGGTCCCGCCTGCCAGCGCCGCACGGCTCGCCGAGTCGTAGTCATCGGCGGCGTACGTCCCCATGAACGGCAGGTAAATGTGGACGTGAGGATCGATGAAACCGGGCATCACGTACTTGCCCGTGGCGTCGATGACCTCCGTGCCGGGCGGCAGGCTCTTGGGATCGATCGCCGGCTCGATGCGCGTGATCGTCTCGCCGGCACAGTAGACATCGGCGGGGTAATCGTCGGCAGCGGTGACGATCCTCCCCCCTTTTACCAGCAGCGGCATTACGGGACTTGCCTCACCATATCCTCGTACGTCTCCGGCCGCCGATCGCGGAAGAACTGCCAGGTGCGCCGCACCTCTTCGATCATATCGAGGTTCATTGCGGCGGTGACCAGCTCATCCTTGTCCTCGCTCGCCTGGGCGAGGAAGTTGCCGCGCGGATCGACGAAGTAGCTCGAGCCGTAGAACTGCCCGATGTTCCACGGGGCCTCGGTGCCGACGCGGTTCGAGCAGCCCATGAAGTAGCCGTTGGCCACGGCGTGAGCCGGCTGCTCGAGCTTCCAGAGGTACTGCGACAGCCCTTTCACCGTTGCCGATGGATTGAAGACGATCTCGGCCCCGTGCAGGCCGAGCAGCCGCGCGCCCTCGGGGAAGTGGCGGTCATAACAGATGTAGACGCCGATCGTGGCGTAGCGCGTCTTGAAGACGGGGTACCCGAGGTTACCCGGCTTGAAGAAGTACTTCTCCCAGAAGCCCGCGGTGTGGGGGATGTGATTCTTGCGGTACTTGCCGAGGTAGGTCCCGTCGGCGTCGATCACCGCCGCGGTGTTGTAGTAGACCCCGGCCATCTCGCGCTCGTAGATCGGCACGATCATCACCATGTCGTGGCGCTTGGCTATTGCCTGCATGCGTTCGATCGTCGGACCGGGGATCGGCTCGGCGATGTCGCACCACTTGGAGTCCTGGGAGGGACAGAAGTACGGGCCGTTGAACACTTCCTGGAGGCAGAGGATCTGGGTGCCGCGTTTCCCGGCCTCTTCGATCAAAGGGAGGTGCTTCTCGAGCATCGCGTCCCGCACTGTGGTGACCGAAGCGTTGGCGTCGTTCACCGGATTCGACATCTGGATCAACCCGCCCACCACCGTACGCGCCATCAGAACCACCTCGAAATGACGACTTTCTTGTCCGTGAAGAACTGCACCGAGTCCTGTCCATGCGCTTTGAGATCGCCGTAAAACGACCCCTTGGTCCCGCCGAACGGGAAGAACGCCATCGGCGCCGCGACGCCGATGTTCACGCCGATCATCGACACGCCGCAGCGATAACGGAACTCCCGGGCGACCTTGCCGCTCGACGTGAAGATCGACGTCGCGTTGGCGAACGGGCTCGCGTGCACCAGCGCCAGCGCTTCGTCGAGATCGGCGGCGTGGGTGATCGAGGCGACCGGCCCGAAGATCTCCTCCTTGCCGATCGTCATCGCGGGTGTGACGCCGTCGAAGATCGTCGGTCCCACGAACTGCCCCCTGGGATACTCGGCGACGCGCGCCGTGCGGCCGTCGAGTACGAGATCCGCGCCTTCCTTCACTCCGGCGTCGATGTAGCCGGTGACGCGCTCTTTCTGCCGGGCCGAGACGACCGGACCGAGCGTGACGCCATCGTCCAGCCCGTAGCCCAGCTTCAACCCTTTGGCGGCGCCGAGCAGGCGGTCCTTGAAGGGACCATAGGCCGCGCCTGCCGCGACGACGACGCTGCCGGCCAGGCAGCGCTGGCCGGCACATCCGAACAGCGATTCGGTGACGATCTGCGTGGTACGGTCCATGTCGGCGTCGGGCATCACGATGATGTGATTCTTGGCGCCGCCCAGCGCCTGCACCCGTTTGCCGTGCTGTGCGGCGGTGGCGTAGACGTGCTGCGCCACGGGCGACGAGCCGACGAACGAGATCCCGGCGATGTCGGGGTGGGCGAGCAGCGCGTTGACGGTATCCTTGCCGCCGTGCACCAGGTTCAAGACGCCCGGGGGGATGCCGGCCTCATGCGCGAGCTCGACCATGCGCTGCTGCGACAGCGGCACCTGCTCGGACGGCTTGATGATGAAGGTGTTGCCGCTCGCGATCGCGTACGGCCAGAACCACAGCGGCACCATCGCGGGGAAGTTGAACGGCGTTACGCATGCGAACACGCCCATCGGCTGGCGCACGAACTCGCAGTCGATGCCGGCGGCGACGTCTTCGAGTGTCGCGCCCATCATCAGGGTAGGGATGCCGCAGGCGTGCTCGACGTTTTCGATGCCGCGGCGCACCGACCCGCGGGACTCGTCCAGCGTCTTTCCATTCTCCTGCGTAACGATCCCGGCCAGATCGTCGAAGTGCGCTTCGAGCAGGGCCTTGAAGGCGAAGAGGTACCGTGCCCGGACCACCGGCGGGGTGCGGCGCCACTTGGGGAAGGCCGCCAGCGCCGCCTGGGCCGCGGCGTCCACCTCGCGGGCTCCGGAGAGGGGCACCCGCCCCAGCGCCTCCCCGGTCGCGGGATTGGTGAGCGGGAGCGAATCGGCGGACCCGGGCCGGACCCAGGTGCCGCCGATGTAGTTCGCAATGGGAACGTCCGCCGCGCGGGCGGCCGAGGCTACCCTGGTCACCATTGACAAGCCCCTGCAATCGTCTAACTAATTGTGACGTCCCAAGGTAGGGCTCCGGACCACAAGTGGGAAGGGAGACGCATGCGATTCGGAACCTGGGCTGTTATCGGCGTCGGCGCACTGGCGACTTTGGGGTGCCCGAATTCCCAGCTGCAGCACATCGTCGGAGTCGGTGGTGGCGGAGGAGGCGGCAACAGACTGCTGGTGTTCGTCGCGGAGCCCTCGACGGCTCACGTCGGCGCGTTCATCACACCCGCGATTCAGGTGGCGGTGGAAGACACGCTCGGGGTGGTGGACACCACCGTGCATGGTGGCGTCACCATGGCTCTCAGTACCAACCCGACGGGTGCCGTTCTGTCCGGGAGCACGACCATCGTTCTAACGGCCGGAGTCGCGACGTTCAGCGATTTGACGATCAATCTGCAGGGGACCTACGTGATGAGCGCGTCCTCTGCCGGCTTGTCCACCGGCACGAGCACTTCGTTCGACATCATCCCCTGATACGCTAGGTGCTCGCCGCGGTGGCCATGGTGACGGTGTGGCCCCGCGCCTTCAGCGCCTGCAGCATCATCGTCTTCTCGATGGCCTTGAGGTAGGCTTCGTCGGGGGCGATCAGCTTTTTCTCCACCAGGTCGAGCAGGCAGTCGTTCAGCGTGATCATCCCGATCTTGCGGCTCGTCTGGATGATCGAGGGAATCTGAAACGTCTTGCCTTCGCGGATCAGGTTCGAGACCGCCGGTGTCGCGAGCAGCACCTCCCGCGCCGCGACGCGCCCGCCGCCGATCTTCTTGCACAGCGTCTGGCTGATGACGCCCTTGAGCGACTCCGACAGCATCACCCGGATCTGCGCCTGGCGGTCGGCGGAGAACTGGTCGATGATGCGGTCGACCGTCGAGGCGGCCGTCGTCGTGTGCAGAGTCCCGAAGACGAGATGGCCGGTCTCGGCGGTTTCGATGGCGATGGCGATCGTCTCGAGGTCGCGCATCTCGCCGACGAGCACGATGTCGGGATCCTCCCGTAGCGCCGCCCGCAGCGCCGTCTTGAAGCTATCGGTGTGCAGGTGCACCTGGCGCTGCGTGATGAGGCAGCGCTTGTTCTCGTGCACGAACTCGATCGGGTCTTCGATCGTGATGATGTGGTCGGTGCGCTCGCGGTTGATGAGGTCGATCAGGGCGCAGAGCGTGGTGGACTTGCCCGATCCGGTAGGCCCGGAGACGAGCACCAGCCCCTTGTTGAGAAACGCGAGCTGCGTGATTTCCTTGCCCAGTCCCATCTCCTCGACGGTCACGACCTTCGCCGGGATGACGCGAAACACCGCCACGGGGCCCTTGCGGTCGCGGGCGGCGTTGACGCGGAACCGTGCCAGCCCCTCGATTTCGTAGGCGAAATCGCTGTCGCCGGTCTCCTTCCACTCGCCGCGATTGCGCTCCGGCATGATCGCCAGCAGCGTGAGCGCCAGCTGATCGGCCGAGAGAGCGGTGCCCTTCTGCCGGGTGATCTCACCGTGGGTGCGGAACACCGGCGGCTCGCCGACGCGCAGATGCAGGTCCGACGAAGCGCTCCGCACCAGCTCCTTGAGCAGCTCGCCGAGGCGTTTCTCGGCGGCCTGGTACTGATCTTCGGCGAATTCCGCAGGTAACCCCCCGCTGCTGCGCGCCAGGGGCTCGGAGGCCGCAGACGCCACCGGTGCTTCGATCAGGGGCGCGGCGGCGATGGCCGACGGGCGCGGTGGGCGGGGCGGTGGTCCCGCCGATTTGACGCCCGTTGGCTTCGGCGCCGCAGCAGCCGCTGCCGCTGCGGGGCGGGGCTGGCCGGCCGGCGCCGTGACACTGGGCGTGGGGGCCGGCTCGGGCTCGGGTTCCGCAGCGGGACGTCGCGCGGGAGAGATGACGGCCGTCAGCCGTCCCGTCTCCGGCACGATGCGCACCTTCACGAGCCCGCGGTCGGCGACGTAGTCGAATTCCGTCTCGGCGCGCTTGTCGATCTTGTCGGCGGCGTCGGACGGCGCCACTTCGGTCAGGAGCGCGTAGATGTGGGCGTCGGTGAGCGGCTGCTTGCTCACCTTGCGGGGCTTCCCGCCCTTCACGATGGTCACCGGCTCGTCGGGGAGGAGGTACAGCTGGTCCCCGCCCTCGCGGAGCAGGACGTCGACGAAGGGATCGAGGCGCGTCGCCACGGGTCAGTCCCGCGGCCGCGCAAACAGCACATGCGCGCGGTTCACGTAGTGGATACTCTCATCGGTGGAAAGCTCGAAAAACGGGGCGCTGGTGGCATTGAGATAGTCGAGCGCCCGCGAATGTTGCTCCGGCAGCTCGACCGCCGCGCGCCCCTCCATCGTGTGGCCGTTGGCGAGCACCAGCTCGAGCTGCAGCTCCTTTGCGGCCGACAGCCGGTCCGGATCGATGATCGGTCCGTGGTGGTCGATCGTAAGTGCCACCGTCTGCCCTTTGGCCACGAGGAGAATGTCGCCGTCATCAGGGCGGAACGGGAAGAAGGACTCCGGGCGGTTGAGCATCTCCAGGGGTGTCTCCGGGCCGTCGTGTTGGGGTACCCGCGCCCCGACGAAAATCGTTCCGACACGGGGTTTCCCCGTCGTCAGGGTGACGCGAGCCGGCAGGGCGGCCCGTGGCAGCAGGAATCCAGTCATGCGCGCTCTGGAGTGCTGGTCAGCGCGTGCGGCACTGGACGGAGTCCGCCTGGACCCGCCCGCACGCGATCGACTCGTCCATCCCGGAGGCCAGCGGGCCACAGGCGGTGGTCTGAGCCCCCTCCCGGGCATCCTGCTCGGTCGTCCCGGCGGCCGTGGCGCAATTGCCCCGTCCCTTATAGGTGACGCAGACCTGGCAGCGGTGGCCAGCCTGGGAGGTCGTGCTGTAGACCGCCAGGCCGGCGATCGCGGCGATCACGACGAGCGTCACCACAGTGGAACGTTTCACAGCTTCCTCGGGCGTAAACGGTGGACGGACGGTCCGCCCCTAAGCTAACATCCGGTATGGCTGAAGCGAAAAAGCAAAAACGCGGCGTCAGCGCAGGCGCCTGGCGTGAAGCCCGCGCGCTGGTGTGGGCACATCGCCGGCGGCTGTCCCTAGGGCTGGGCCTGCTTGTCGTCAATCGGCTGACAGGTCTGGTCCTTCCGTCTTCGTCCAAGATGGTCATCGACCGGGTGATCGGCCAGAAGCACCCGGAATTGCTGGTGTGGATCGCCTTGGTCGTCGCCGCAGCCACGCTGGTTCAGGCTGCGACCTCATTTGCGCTGTCCCAGATTCTCGGCGTGGCCGCCCAGCGCGCGATCACCGACATGCGGCGCAGCGTGCAGCAGTACGTCCTGCGGCTCCCGACCAATTACTACGACTCGACCAAGACCGGGGTGCTCATTTCTCGGGTCATGAACGACGCCGAGGGCATCCGCAACCTCGTCGGCACGGGTCTCGTGCAGCTGGTCGGTGGCGTGATCACGGCGTTGATTGCGCTCGGAGTCCTGATTTTTCTCAATTGGCAGCTGACGATCCTCTCGATTCTCGTGCTGGGAGCGTTCGGCGGCATGATGGCGTACGCGTTCACGAAGCTGCGCCCGCTGTTCCGCGAACGCTCCAAGATCAATGCCGAGGTGACGGGTCGTCTTGCGGAGACGCTGGGGGGCATCCGCATCGTCAAGGCGTACCACGCCGAGCGGGGGGAGCGACTCGTCTTCACGAAGGGTGTGAACAAGCTGTTCCGCAATATCGCCGCGACCATGACGGGGATCTCGGGGGTGGGGGCATTCTCCGGGGTCGTGATGGGAGCGATCGGCGTGATCATGATTCTCGTGGGAGGCCGGGCAGTTCTCAATCAATCGATGACACTCGGCGGACTCGTGATGTACCTGCTGTTCACCGGCATGTTGGCCATGCCGTTGATCCAGATCTCATCGATCGGCACCCAGATCACCGAGGCATTCGCCGGGATCGACCGCATTCTCGACATCCGCTCGCAGATCACCGAGGACGCCGGGGACGAGGACCGCCCGCCGCTCGGCGTGGTGCGCGGGGATATCGAATTCCAGGACGTCACCTTCGCCTACAAGCCGGGGGTCGACGTCGTGAAGCACGTCTCGTTCCGGGCGCCGGCGGGCTCGACCACGGCGCTCGTCGGCTCGTCAGGGGCGGGGAAGAGCACGGTCATCGGACTCGTCATGACGTTCCATCGGCCGGAGTCGGGAAAGGTCCTGATCGACGGACGCGATCTCGCCACCGTGCCGCTGCGCGATTTCCGCACGCAGCTCGGCGTGGTGTTGCAGGACAACTTCCTGTTCGACGGCACCATCGCCGAGAACATCCGCTTCGCCCGGCCGCATGCGACCCGCGCCGAAGTCGAAGCGGCCGCGAAGATCGCGCATTGCGACCAATTCATCGCGCGTTTCGAGCTGGGGCTCGATACGGTAGTGGGCGAGCGGGGAGTGAAGCTCTCGGGCGGTGAGCGCCAGCGCGTAGCGATCGCGCGGGCCATCGTGGCCGATCCCCGCATCCTGATTCTCGACGAGGCGACCTCGAGTCTCGATTCCGAAAGCGAAGGCTTCATTCAGGACGGGCTGCGCTCGCTGCGCCGCGGCCGCACCACCTTCGTCATCGCGCACCGGCTGTCGACGATCCAGAGCGCCGATCAGATCCTCGTCATGGAGGGCGGCGAGATCGTGGAGCGCGGCACCCACGCGGAGCTCCTGGCCCGCGGCGGGCGCTACCGGCAGTTGTACGACAAACAGTATCGGTTTGAGCGGGACCGATTCATCAATCCGGGGGAGGACTTTACTCCGGAGCTGGAGCAGGTGACGGTGCCGACGGCCGTAGCGCCGCCGGAAAGACTCTAAAGGCGCTGTCAGAGCTGATAGCTGACAGCGAGTAGTTACGCGGCCTGCGTCTGTTCTTTCAGCTGCTCCATCTGATATTCAATTCGTCCCTTCATCTCCGAGCGTTCATCACCCAGAGCCTCGAGCGCCTCGAGGTAGCAATCGCGAGCGGCCTGGATGTGTCCGTTGCTCGCTTCGAAGTTGCCGAGGGCGAGCAGCGCCTCGACCGCGATCGTCGGCTCGCCGGCGCGCAGCGCGACTTCGACCGACGTGCGGCAGGTCTCGCGTGCGGCCGCCATCTCGTTGCGCTGATGATGCAGCACGCCGAGGCGGCGCAGCCCGACCGCCTGCGCGGCCCATGCGCCGCACCAGGCCGCTTCGGCGACCGCTGCCATGCAGCAGTCCATCGCCTCGCGGATGCGCCCCGCGCGCTCGTGCTGCCGCGCTTCCTGCAGCAGCTCAGCGGTTCGCAA
>DATLVL010000285.1:0-13471 GCA_035577525.1 Gemmatimonadales bacterium
GCAAGCTCCGGACGGCGCTACCGCGCTCGCCCTGATGCGGGAGCGTCCCAGCGTGGTGCTGCAGGACCTCTTTCTCGGCGATGTCAACGGGCTCGATCTGGTGGGTCGCTTGCGGGAAATCCCCGGCGCGGATGACGTGCCGATCATCGCGCTGACCGGATTCCTCCCGACCGAGGAGGCACGAGCGCTCACCGCCGAATTCGATGCGTACCTCATCAAACCGGTCGAGCCGGTGCGGTTGCGCCAGATCGTGCGCGATTTCGCGGGGCGGCGGCATGGCGAGCAGCGTGCCGAAGCACCGCTTGGCCCGGCGCAGCAAGCGGAGCTGCTGCAGCGCAGCACGGTGCAGGCGGCGGCGCTCGCCGTGCTCGGCGGCATGGCGGAGGCGCTGGCACGACACGACTCATTCGAAGCCATCGTGCGCGATTCTCTCCATCGCTGCATCGATGCGGCCGGTCTGTCGGTGGGCGTGTTCTACCTGGTCGCTGCCGGCGACGCGATCCGCGTGCTCGCCGCGGCAGGCACGGGCGCCGAGTTGGGGAGCGGCGTCGCGTCCGCGTTCGGCCATCCCGAGCTGTTCCGCCGGACGCTGGAGACGCGGGCGCCGCTCTTGATCCCATCGGAGAACATCAGCGCTGAGGTCGCGGCGTCCTTCCTGAAGGGTCTCGGCCTGCGGGCGTGCCTGCTGACCCCGGTGTTCCACCGCGAGGAGTCGCTGGGCGTACTGCTGCTCGCCTCCCACTCGCGCGAGCTGACCTCGCAAGAGTGGGTTGGGTTCGGCGCGGCGATGGGCGGCCAGATCGGCCAGGCCCTCGCCTTGAGCCGTGCCGTCGGCGAGATGCGAGCCAGCCAGGAGCTGCTGCAGTCGGTGATCGAGGGGATGGGCGATCCGGTGTTCGTGAAGGACACCGATAGCCGCTATTTGCTCATCAACCAGGCCACCGCGCATTTATTCGGAGTCACGCGGGCGGGGGTGGTGGGGCGCGGCGCCGAGGCCGTGTTCCCTCCCGACGTCGCGCGCTTCGTGCAGGAGAGCGACGCGCGCGTGCTGCGTGAAGCCGTGCCGATGACGTTTGAAGAAACGCTGCCCACCCGCAACGGCGCCCGCCGCTTTCTCGTGTCCAAGGCGCCGCGTCGCGACGCGCACGGCGCGATCATCGGCCTCGTCGGCGTCGCCCGGGACATCACCGACCTGAGACAGGCCGATGAGACAATCCGCCGGCTCTCGACGGCGGTCGGCCAAAGCCCGGCCGCCGTCATCATCACCGACCCCACAGGCCGCATCGTCTACGTCAACCGCAAGTTCACGGATATCACCGGGTACTCGTCCGACGAGGTCGTGGGCAACAATCCCCGGTTGCTGAAATCGGGCAAGACGTCCGTCGAGCAATACCGGCAGCTGTGGAGCACGATTCAGTCGGGCGCCACCTGGCGCGGGGAGTATCAGAACCGGCGCAAGAACGGTGACCTCTATTGGGCGTCCGCGACGATCGCTCCGGTGAAAGATGAGAACGGCACCATCACGAACTTCGTGGCGATTCAGGAGGATGTGACCGAAACACGGTCGCTCGAAGCTCAGCTCCGGCAGGCTCAGAAGATGGAAGCGGTGGGTCGCCTCGCGGGCGGCGTGGCGCACGATTTCAACAACCTGCTCACCGTCATCACGAGCTACAGCCAGCTGCTGCTCGAGGACATGGCCGCCGCCGACCCGCGCCGTGCCGACCTCCAGGAGATTCAACGCGCCGCCATCGCCGCCGCCGAGCTCACGCGCCAGCTGCTGGCGTTCAGCCGGCAGCAGGTGCTCGAACCCCGCGTCCTCAATATCAACGACGTCCTGTCAGCGGCGGGGAAGATGCTGCAGCGGTTGATCGGGGAGGACGTCGCATTGCAGCTGACCCTCGCCCCCGACCTTGGCAACGTGAAGGCCGATCCGGGCCAGCTCGAGCAGGTCATCATGAACCTCGCGGTGAACGCGCGGGATGCGATGCCCGACGGCGGGAAGCTGACGATCGAGACGGCCAACATGGACCTCGATGCGTCCTACACTGCGCAGCACGCGGTCGTGGCGCCGGGGTCGTACGTTCTGATCACCGTTACCGACACGGGGAGCGGCATGGATGAGCCGACCAAGGCCCGTCTGTTCGAGCCGTTCTTCACGACGAAGGAACTGGGGAAGGGGACGGGGCTCGGGCTGGCGACCGTGTACGGCATCGTGAAGCAGAGCAACGGTTACATCTGGGTCTACAGCGAGCACGGACACGGCACCAGCTTCAAGGTCTACCTGCCGCGGGTCGACGACACGACGGCGGCGAACGCGGAGGCCCGCCCGCTCTTCGCCAACGGCGGGACGGAGACGATTCTGCTCGCCGAGGATGCGTCGGGGGTTCGCGCCGCGGCCCAGGAGATTCTCAAGCGGCTCGGCTACACCGTCCTGGTGGCAACCGACGGCCATGCGGCGCTGCAGCTGTCCCGAGCCCGGACCGACACCATCCACTTGCTCGTCACCGATGTGATCATGCCGGAGATGAGCGGGCGCCAGCTCGCCGACCGGTTGAAGGAGCAACGCCCGGGGCTCAAAGTGCTGTTCGTATCAGGGTATACCGACGATGCGATCGTCCGGCACGGGATGCTGGAACCGGGAATCGCGTTTCTGCAGAAGCCGTTCACGCCTCAGACGCTGGCGCGCAAGGTCCGCGAAGTCCTCGGCTGATCCCTCAGTTGGAGCTGCGTGCCACCTCGCCCCAGCCGGCGGGCCCCAGCATGTCGGCGAGATCCTTCTGGTAGTCGCCATCGCCGGGGTTGATGCTCGGCCAGCGGCGCGGGTCGTCAGGGGCGAATAATCCGACCATCAGCGCCATCATGCCGTTCAGCGTGTCGGCGGACGGGTTCTCGTAATGGGTCTCGAGGCGGTACTCGTGGTCCGCCTTGAGGTGGGGCCCTTGCCCGCGTAGCGCGAGCAGCTCGCGCGACATGCCTGTCACATGGCCCGTCGAATCACTCCTGGCGTTCACGGTGACGATGACCCGCCCGGTCGTGCGGTCCACCAGCCGGACCCACACGCCGTGATCGTGCAGGTGCCCGCTGACCGCCACAAGGTGGCCGTCGACGGGGAAGCGAAAATCGTAGTGCCGCGTGCAGCCGCCCGGCGGGACCTCGAAGACGTTGTGGCCCGCCACCACGAGATTGGCGTCGATGATGAACGGCATGACGGCGATCGGCCGCGGCTGCAGGTTTCCCGCGGCCCAGCTGAAGGTCAACCGCACCGTCACGTCGTGCAGCGTCTGGCCGGTCTCGTTGTCCCACATCACGAACACCCCCACCCGGTGCCCTGCGCTGATCGGGATTCCGATGCTGCGCGGCACCGAGACGTCTTCGGTTTCCTGGCCGAACCCCATCATGCGCTCCGCCAGCGGATAGACCAGCTGGCGACGATCGAAGTTGACGAGGTTGAGGTGGTGAATGAGACGGCGGGGCAGGGGCTGACCGGAGGCGTCGAGGATCTCCATGCGCAGGCCCTGCAGCAGCGTCGTCATGGGCCAGTAAATGCGCTTCACCAGACTGTCCCCACCCTCCATATGCATCGCCATATGGCTCATCACGGGCGGCGCCGGCGCGACGGCGAAGGGTCCCAACGTGATCACCACGAGGTGCCGCGCCGAATCGACGTGCACCCCGCGCTGTGCGTCGGAAAGCGTTACGCGATGCGACGGACTCCAGGAAAGCAGCGACACCCCCAGCGCGGCGGCGAGGGGAAAGCGAGGCAGGGCTCGCAGAATATCGATCATAAGTGCTGGCGCTCGGAATGAGGGTGACGACGACCGGCAGTCCAAGATACGGTGTGGGCGGGAACCCCGCGAGGTCTGCAGGCTGGCGCACCTCGGGTTCGGCCGGTAAGCTTCCGCCACCACTCGCCATGATCCGCTTCACGCATGTGAAGGGCTCTCTCCAGGGCACGACGTCCAGCAGCGACAAGCGGTGGCTGCGCGTCGGGACGGGGCACGATTGCGAAATTCGGTACGACGTCGCCGAAGAGCCGCGCGTCGCCCCCTACCACGCCGCCGTCGTGCTCAAGGAAGGCGCCTACCACTTGATCGACCTCGACGCCCCCGGCGGCGTCCGGGTCAACGGCAAGAAGGTCTCCAAGGTCGAGCTGCGCTCGGGTGACAAGATCCGTTTCGGGGCCACCGGCGGACCCGAAGCGCAGGTCGACATCGTCATCGACGCCACCTACGACGCCGCCCAGGACGCGGCCGAGATCCAGAAGGTGTTGCAGGCGGGGACGCGCGCTTCGGCAACGGGCCAGATCTTCGCCCTGACCGCTCAGCGCATCGCCGAGGAGCGCGCCAAGGCGGGCGGCGTGCGCTCGCGCAAGACGATGGACCACATCGCGACCGCGGTGCAGGAAGTCTCCGAGGTGGTGAAGAAGCAGACCAAGAAACGCTGGGTGAGGGTGGTCGGGATGGTGACCGCCGCCGCGACGGTCGTGATCGCGGTGATGGGCACGGTGATCTATTTCCAGCACCGCCAGATCGCGCGGCTGCTCGACGCCAAGGGTCATTTCGACGAGCAGATCCGCCAGATCCAGCAGCAGATGCAGGCGGAGCAGGACTCCTCCAAGCTCGCGCTGCTGGAGCAGCGCTACCTCGACGCCACGTCCAACGCCCAGCGCACACTCGCCGATCTGGCGCGCGCCGATCAGGCCAAAGCGAAAGAGGCGGCGAATGCCGGCGACGAGCTGGACAAGGAGATCCGCAACATCCTGGTCCAGTTCGACGCGACGACCTATGCCGTCCCGCCGATCTTCAAAGAGCGGCTGCAGTATCACATCGACCTGCTGCTCAAGGATCCGGTGACGCTGCGTCTGGTGTACCAGCGCAAGGTCCAGTACTGGCCGACCATCCAGCGCGACTTCCGGGCGCTCGAGCTCCCGGACGTCATGGGGTACGTCGCCTGGACCGAGTCGCGCTTCGACCCGAAGGCCAAGAGCCACGCCGGCGCCGTGGGGATGTGGCAGATGATGGCGGTCAGCGCGCGCGAGCTGGGCCTGCGCGTGGACGACAAGGTCGATGAGCGCACCGACGTGGACAAGCAGACGCGCGCCGCGGCGCGGCATCTTGCCAACCTGCTGGCGGAGTTCGGCGAAGATGCGTTCATGCTCGCCATGGCGAGCTACAACCGGGGCGAGAACGCCGTGCGCGGCGTGCTGCACAAGATCGCCCTGACGCCGGGGGGCTTCAAAAAGCAGAACCGCGACTTCTGGCACCTCTATCGCATGAAGCTGCTGCCGACGGAGACGATGGAATACGTGCCCAAAATCCTCGCCGCGGCGGTGATCTGCAACAATCCCGAGCGCTACGGACTCGTGTCCCCGGGCACGCCGGTCGCAGCGAACACCGCGCCGTCCTCAGCTCCGTCGCAGCCCCAGCCGTCGGACCCGGCGCGCGTGGCGCGCCGCCCCGCCAAATAGCGTGGGCGCGCCGCCTCCGGCGCCCGCGGCCACACCGGCCGTCACGCTCGAGCATGTCGCCAAACGGTTCGGCGACGTCACCGCCGTGCACGACGCGCACTTCACGATCGCGCGCGGTGAATTCTTCTCCCTGCTCGGTCCCTCGGGCTGCGGCAAGACGACGACGTTGCGCCTGATCGCGGGCTTCGAGACGCCGTCGGCGGGCCGGGTCTTGCTGGAGGATCAGGACGTGTCGTCCGTGCCGCCGTACCGGCGCCGGGTCAACACGGTGTTCCAGCATTACGCGCTTTTCCCCCATCTCTCGGTCTACGACAACGTCGCCTTCGGCCCGCGCAGCCTCGGCCTCTCGGAGGGCGAGATTCGCCGCCGCGTGGGCGAGCTGCTTGGCGTGGTGCGGCTCGCCGATCTCGGGTCGCGGCGGCCGGCGCAGCTGTCGGGCGGGCAGCAGCAGCGCGTCGCGCTGGCCCGCGCGCTCGTCAATCTCCCGGTCGCGCTGTTGCTCGACGAGCCGCTCGGCGCCCTCGATCTCAAGCTGCGCCAGGCGATGCAGCTGGAGCTGAAACGCATTCAGCGTGAAGTCGGCATCACCTTCCTCTACGTCACGCACGACCAGGAAGAAGCGCTCACGATGTCGGACCGGATCGCGGTGATGGCCGAGGGGCGCATCGAGCAAATCGACACGCCGCAGGCCATGTATCACTCCCCGGCGTCGGTCTTCGTGGCCGACTTTCTGGGCCGGGCGAATCTGCTCCCCGCCCGCGTGGCCGCCGTGAACGGCGCGCAGGTCAGTGTTACAATCGCAGGAGGCCACGTCGTCCAGCTCAGGGCGCCAGCGTGGAAACCGGCAGCCGGCGCTCTGGCACACGTCATGGTGCGGCCCGAGCGGGTGCGTGTCGGGGTCGCGCCGGTGCCGGGGGCGCTGCCGGCGACGGTGGTCGACGTCGTGTTTCAGGGACCCGTCGTGCATTGCGCACTGCGCGCCGCCGATGGGACCGCGCTGGTCGCCCACCTCGGCCCTGCCGCGGCGACTCCCCCGCTCGTGCCGGGGCAGCAGGTGTTCGTCGACTGGGACGCCGATGCCCCACGACTGCTCCCGCCTGCGGGAAATGGGGGAGGGGCGTGAATCGCTGGAGCCGGCGGCGTTTTCTTGGCACGAGTCTCGGCGCCGTGGCGGGAGCCCTCGCCGGAAACGGCGTAGTCGGTTGTCGGTCGTCGGCAGGCGGGCGAATGCTGCGCATCTCGAACTGGCCCCTTTATATCGATGACCGCACGATCCCCGAGTTCCAGCAGGCTACGGGCATCACCGTGCAGTACCACGAAGACATCAACGACAATAACGAGTTCTTCGCGAAGATCGCAGAGCCCCTGCGCCGCGGGCAGAGCATCGACCGCGACGTGATCGTGCTGACCGACTGGGTGGCGGGACGCATGATCCGCCTGGGGTACGCGACGCCGCTCGACGCCGCCGCGTTTCCCAATCGCGTGAACCTGGCGCCGCTCGCCCAGGACGCCGACTTCGATCCCGGCCGCCGCTATACGGTGCCGTGGCTGTTCGGGATGGTGGGACTGGGCTACAACCCGCGTGTCACCGGCCGGGAGATCACGAGCGTCGCCGATCTGTTCGATCCGGCGTTCAAGGGTCGCGTCACGATGGTCACCGAGATGCGGGACACGCTGGGACTCGTCATGCTCGGTGAGGGACGCGACCCGATGACATGCACGGTCGACGACATCCGCGCGGCCGCGGCGCGGGTGCAGCAGGCGCGCGAGAGCGGCCAGGTGCGCGCCTTCACCGGCAACGATTACACCGAGGATCTTGCCAACGGCAACATCGCCGTGGCGATCGCCTGGTCGGGGGACATCCAGGGATTGCACGCCGACAATCCCGACCTCCGCTGGGTGGCGCCGCGCGAAGGCGCGATTCTCTTCTCGGACAACATGCTGATCCCCAAGAGCTCGGATCGCGTCGCGCTCGCGATGCGGTGGATCGACTGGTGCTACGCGCCGTCCCATTCCGCCCAGATCGTCAGCCGGGCGGGGTACATCAGCGCCGTGCAGGGAGCGATTCCCGAACTGGAGCGCATCGCCCCGGCCCTGGCCAGGAGCCCGCTCGTCAACCCGCCGCCCGCCGTGCTGGCCCAGCTGCGCAACTTTCGCGCGCTCTCCGACGCCGAGGACGCGAGCTTCACGCGCATCTTCCTCGATGCCATCGGCGGGTAGCGGCCGTCGCGCGGCGCTCGCGCCGGCGCTGCTCGTCCTCCCCGGCGTCCTATGGCTGGCAGCGTTCTTCGTACTGCCGCTGGCCACGCTCGCACGGACGTCGGTGGCCGCCCCGTGGTGGGACGGTTACGCGCGAGCCTTCACCGGCTACGGGACGATCTTCGCCCGATCGTTCGGTTTCGCGGCGCTCGCCACCGTCGCCGCGCTGCTGCTCGCGTATCCCCTGGCCTACGTGCTGGCATTTCGCGCTGGGCGATGGCGGCCGCTGTTGCTCGGTCTTGTGATCCTGCCGTTCTTCACGACGTTCTTGGTGCGCACGTTCGCCTGGAAGACGATTCTCAACGACGGCGGTCTCGTCGTGCGAGTGTTGCAGGCGGTGCACTTCCTGCCGCTCGACGGACGGTTGCTCGATACGGCCTGGGCGGTGGTCGGCGGGCTGACCTACAACTTTCTGCCGTTCATGATCCTGCCGATCTACGCCAGCCTCGAGAAGATCGACCGGCGCCTGGTGGAGGCGGCCCAGGATCTCTTCTCGAGTCCCGTTCGGGCATTCCGGCTCGTGGTGTTGCCGCTCTCGCTCCCGGGCGTGCTCGCAGGAAGTCTCCTGACGTTCATCCCCGCCGCGGGCGACTTCGTGAACGCCGAGCTGCTGGGCGGGCCCAACCAGCGCATGATCGGATCGGTCATTCAGGCGCAGTTTCTCCAGGCGCGCGACTACCCGCTGGCGGCGGCGCTGTCGTTCGGTCTGATGGCCTTGATCGCCGGGGGTGTGCTGGCGGCCGCGCGGCTGCTCAGGGAGGAACAGCTCGCATGAGACGCCTGCTCGACGCGACCGCCGCGCTCGTGCTGGGGTATCTGTTCCTGCCGATCTTCGTGATCGTCGCCTACAGCTTCAATAGTCCGGCCGGGAAGTTCAATTTCGTCTGGAAAGGGTTCTCGGTGGCGGCCTGGCTCGACCCGTTCCGGTATCCGGCGCTGGTCGATGCGATGCGGCTGAGCATCATCGTGGCGGCCCTGTCGACTGTGATCGCGACCGCGTTAGGCACGATGCTTGCGCTGGCGTTGTCCCGCTATCGATTTCGCGGTGCCGCTGGGGTGGGGTTGCTGCTGGTGTTGCCGCTGGCGACGCCCGAAGTAGTGCTGGGCTCATCGCTGCTGTCGCTGTTCCTGACGCTGAACGTGCCGACCGGATTCGCGACGATCGTCATCGCCCACGTGATGTTCTCGGTGAGCTACGTGGCGTTCACGGTGCGGGCACGGTTGCGCGGGTTCGACTGGTCGCTCGAGGAGGCGGCGATGGATCTTGGTGCAGGGCCGTGGCGCGTGTTCCGGACGGTCACTCTGCCGCTCATCACGCCCGGCATCGTGGCAGCCGCGATGCTGGCGTTCGCGCTCTCGCTCGACGACTTCGTCATCACGCTGTTCAACTCGGGGAGCGACGTGACCTACCCGCTCTATGTCTACGGCGCCCGGCGCGCCGCCTTTCCCCCGCAGATCAACGTGCTCGCCAGCGCTATTCTCGGGCTCAGCCTCGCCGTGCTCGGCATGAACGCGTGGTGGCAGCGGCGCCGGATGCGGTCCACCTGACCGTGGAGCGCCGCAGCCGGTCGATCGAGCAAGCATGCTACTGGCTGGCGCGCCGCCCCGAGCGGCAAGCCCGCTCGCTCGAGGCGGGACGGGTGGCGGATATCGCCGTCGTGGGAGCGGGACTCACGGGGCTGTGGACCGCGTTGTGGATCAAGGAGCTCGATCCGATCAGCGAGGTGGTGGTCGTGGAGCAGGGCGTCGCGGCCTACGGCGCGTCGGGACGCAGCGCCGGGATCGTGTGGGACAGTATCGACCACGACCACGCCCTGGCCGTGGCGCACTTCGGCGAGAGCGAAGCGCATCGTCTCGCCCGCCTCGGCGAGGCGAATCTCGCGGAGCTCAGCGCATTTCTCACCGAACGCAAGATCGACTGCGACTTCGAGCCCACGGGGCGGTTGCTCGTGGCCCAGACGCCGCACCAGATGGATCGCTGCCGCGCGATGGTCGAAGCGGCCGAGCACCTCGGCATCGCAACCAGCCACCTGCTCGACAAGGACGCGATACGGGCCGAAGTCCATTCCCCCGTGTACGTCGGGGGCGCCGCGATCGCCGCCGGCGGCGTGCTCGATCCGGTGAAGCTGGTGGACGGGCTGCGGCGTGAGGTCGAGCGGCAAGGGGTGCTGGTGTTCGAGCGCAGCCATGTGGTCGCGATCGAGCCGGTCGGGGCGGCGGTGCGCGTGCGCACCGGACGGGCCCGCGTCGAGGCGCGCACTGTGGTGCTCGCGACGAGCGCCTATGCGAACCAGCTGCTGCCGCGACTCACCGCCCGGGTGATTCCTATGTTTTCCTACGTCATCGTGAGCGAGCCGCTCACGGCGGCGCAGCGCGAGGTGCTCGGGTGGCACGGGCGGCAGGGCGTGAGCGATGCCCGGATGTTCGGCAACTTCTACCGGCTCACGCCCGATGACCGCGTGCTGTGGGGCTCGAGCGACGTCGCCTATCACCCGGGCTCCTCGATCGATCCTTCGAACGATCACTCCGAGCCGCACTACGATGCGCTGCGGGCGAGCTTCCGCCGCCACTTTCCCGCGATGCAGGGTCTCGAGTGGGCCTACGCCTGGGGCGGGCCGATCGCCGTGACGACGCGCCTCACCCCGTTCTTCGGTCGCGCGCGGGAGGGGCGCATCGTGTATGGATTGGGATTCTCGGGGCGGGGACTCGCGTCGACGCGTCTCGCGGGGCGGATCATGGCGCTGCTCGCTCTGGAGCGCTCCAGCGACCTGCTCGATCTCGCGATGGTGAGGCGCCCGCCGCCGCGGTTCCCCCCGGAGCCGCTGCGGACGATCACCGTGCGCGCGGTGCTGCGCGCGCTGCGCCGCGTCGACGCGGGCGCTGAGCCGGGGCCCTTGTTGTGGCTGCTCGACCGGCTGGGACTCGGTTTTGCCTCTTAGCGGGCGACGCGGGCGAGGGCTCGGTCGATCGCGGTAAGGGCGTAGTCGACGTCCGCCGCGCTAATGCAGAGCGGCGGCTTGATGCGCAGCACGTTTCCAAACAGTCCGCCCTTGCCGACCAGCACGCCCAGCTGGCGCAGCTGCTCGAACAGCTCCGTGGTTTCTTCGCGCGCCGGTTCTTTCGTACCGCGGTCGCGCACCAACTCGACGCCCAGCATCAACCCGCGGCCGCGCACGTCGCCGATGAGGCGGTGGCGCGTCGCCAGCTCCTCGAGGCCCGCGCGCAGCTGTGCGCCCACCACGCGGGCGTTGTCCTGCAGCCGCTCCTGGTCGATCACGTCGAGCACCGCGAGCCCGGCGGCCATCGCGAGCGGATTGCCGCCGAACGTATTGATGTGGGAGCGCTCGGTCAGCTTCTGGGCGATGTCGCGGCGCGTGGTGACCGCGGCCAGCGGGAACCCGTTCCCGATCCCCTTGGCCATCGTGACGATGTCGGGAACGACGCCGAAGTTCTCGAATCCCCAGTAGTGGTCGCCGGTGCGGCCGAACCCCGGCTGCACCTCGTCGGCGATGCACAGCCCGCCGGCCTCGCGCGCGATCGCGTACGCCTCGCGCAGGTAGTTCGGCGCGCCGTGCGTGACGCCGCCCACGCCCTGGTATGCCTCGGCGATGAACGCGGCGATGCGGCCGGGGGTGGAGAAGCGCACCAGCTCGCGGATGTCGTTCGCGCTCTGCGAGGCGATCTCCTCGGGGGTGCCGCGGAACGGGCTGCGATAGGGATCGGGATTGATGGCGTGATGCACGCCGGTGTTCAGCTGCGCCGGATACTTCCAGGTATGCGGAGACGTCAGCGCCATCGCGGCAGGGGAGCCGCCGTGATAGCCGTTGCGCAGCGCGATCACGTCATGGTTGCCGGTTGCGAGCCGCGCCATCAGGATCGCGAGGTCGTTGGCTTCGCTGCCGGAGTTGACGAAATACGTCACGTCGAGCCCCGGCGGCATCTTGCCGGCGAGGCGCCGGGCGAATTCTCCGAGCAGGGGATTCAGGTAGATGGTCGACGTGTGCCCCAGCAGCTCGAGCTGGCCGGTGATTGCGCGAACGACGGTCGGATGCCCGTGCCCGCAGGCGACCGTGGCGATTCCGGCAAACAGGTCGAGGTAGCGCCGCCCGGTCTCGTCGAACAGATACTGGCGGTACCCCTCCACCAGCAGCAGCGGCTCGCGATACACCGTGAAAATCCCCGGATTCGCGAACTGCCGGCGCGTGGCGAGCACGTCGTCCCGTGACGGGCCGGTGTACGGCCGCGGAACGTGCGGGCAGGGCGGGAGAACGAGCTCGGTTGCGGCCGTTGTGGTCATGGGGAGTCCTCAAAGCCAGTCTGCCGGTGCCCGCATCCGTTGTCAATGCGCGTCATTCGCCGGGCGGCCGATCGATGTGCGCGTAACGCACGTCCGCGGCGGCGCGCTCGGCGGCATCGCCGAAAATCTTGTCGCCGTCGAAGCGGCCGTTCTCGATGAAGATCTCGGAGATCTTGTTCCCGGCGGTGACGCTCCCCGCGACGTGCACGCCGGGGACGCTGGTCATGAGTGTGTCGGGGTCGACGACCGGCCGGCCGGTGGCCTGGTCATAGGCGATCCCGATGCGATCGAACAACGTGAGATCGGGATGGAATCCGATGAGCGCGTACACACGATCGGCGGGGATCTGTTCGTGGGCTCCCTCCGCCGCGCGAATCGTGACCGCTGCGGCGCTGATCGATTCGACCTGCGCGCCGAGTCGTGCCGCCAGCTCGCTCGCCTTGATGCGGTTCTCGAGATCGGGTTTGAGCCAGTACTTCACGCTGCGCGGGAACGCCGTACCGCGATACACGAGTGTCACCCGGGCGCCGGCCCGGAACAGCTGCAGCGCCGCCTCCACGGCGGAATTGCGGCCACCCACCACGACGACGTTTTGTCCATATGACAGATGCGCTTCGTCGAAGTAGTGGTGCACGTGGGGGAGATCCTCGCCGGGGACACCCAGGCGATTGGGGTGATCGAAGTATCCGGTCGCGAGGACCAGCCGGTCGCAGGTGACGGGCTCTGCGCCGAGCCGCGACTCGAGCACACACGTGATGCGGCCGTTCCGTACCTGCGCTTCCATGAGCCGGGCGTAGGTCCGCACCGGCAGGCCTTCGGCGCGGACCACGCCGCGGTAGTACTTGAGCGCCTCCTCGCGGGTCGGCTTGGCGCCGGCGCACACCAGCGGGTGGCCGCCGATTTCGAGCCGCTCCGGTGTGGTGAAGAACGTCATGCCGACGGGGTAGTGGACGATCGAATTGGCGACCGCGCCAGCGTCGATGACGAGAGGATCGAGCCCGCGGCGGCGCGCGGCGATGGCACAGGCGAGGCCGATCGGCCCGGCGCCGGCGATGAGAATGGGGTGGTGCGGGGACGTGGACACGGCTCCGGGAATCTAACCGTAGGCCGGTGCCCACTGGCCGGCTCGCCCCGCGCACCTCATTTTCCCGGTTCCTCTCGTCGCGAGGACCGGCATGGGCGATGCGGAGACCAAACGCGGCACCAGTGACCCTGCGATCACGATCGAAGACCGGCGGCCGATCTCGGCCGATGTCGACGTCTTCGGGCTCACCGATCGCGGGCAGGTTCGCAAGGAGAATCAGGACCAGTTCCTGATCGCCAGCCTCCACAAGCTGCTGCGCGTGCATCAATCGAGTCTCGCCGCCGACGACGTCAGCCCGCTGATCAGCGACACGCGCGGCTGGTTGTTTCTTGTGGCCGACGGCGTGGGGGGACGGCCCGACGGC
>DATLVL010000286.1:0-11139 GCA_035577525.1 Gemmatimonadales bacterium
CCAATCCGCGCTCGAGGGCATCAGGTCCGACCACGACGCGGCCATCGCGACGTCCGCGGCCCAGTTCACCCACGACCTGGCCCAGCCGAATGCCGCGATCGAGCAGGGCGTCGCGCAGCAGAACGCCGACACCAGCCGCCAGAACGCCGACACCAGCGCGGCCACCCAGCAATCCAACGCGCTCAGCCAGCAGAATCAGGCCCAGCAGGCCAACGTCAACGAACAGGTCACCGCGCTGACCTCGCAGGCCGCGCAGGGCCAGGCGAACGTCGACCGCGTCGTCAAAGCCGGCTCGGCGGTGCCCATGAGCGCGGCCACCTTCCGCATGTCCACACAGCCCCTGGAATTAGCCTTCCAGCTCGCCCACCAGGCCATCGCCACCGGCGGTCTGCCGCCCACCGCACTACCGACGCCGAATGGCGCCCCGCAGCCCGCTGCCGCCACAGCCGGACCTCCAACCGCGCCACTGCCGGCGCCTGGCGTCGTCGCGGCCACCCAGCCCACGGCCCCGCTGCTGCCGGCCGGTGTGGCCGGCACGGCCGCAGACCCGCGCTACGCCAGCGTCATGCCACCCCAGGGAGCCTACTGATGGGCGTTTTCGTCAATGGCAAGTGGCGCGAGGACCTCGCCGACCCGAACCCGAACGGTGGCAGCAACCTGTCCTCGGTCCCCGCGCCGTCGAAGCCGACGTCGGGCAGCAACGCGGTGGCGACGGTCCCGCCGCCCGCGGCCATGCCGTCCACGCTGGGCAACACCAACGACCAGTCCGTCCGCGCGGACCTCCGCAAACAGGGGTACTTCATCGACGCCTCGGGTATCTACGCGCCCGGCGCGGGCCAGCGGGTCGGCGACACGTTCAGCGGCGCTCAGGCCAGCCAGAACGTCGCGCCAAGCCAGACGCAGATCCCGATCATCAACGGCGTCCCGATCAGCCCGTCCAACGGCTCAACCGGCCCGCAGACCGGCGCGATCATGTACCGCTCCGACCCGCAGTACGCGCAGTACTTCGGCCGGGGCACGCCTGGCTACACCGCGACCAGTCAGACCTACAACGCCACGCCCACGGGCCCGGAGGCGGGCCAACAGTCGCTGGCTGCGTGGAACACGGCCCAGGGCAACCAGGTCGACCAGACCGGAGCCCCGATCGCGCGGCCCGCGTCGGTCACCTCGAGCCAGGCGCCGACGACCAACGGCGCCGTCATCCCCCCGAGCGTCACCGATCCCGTGGCCACCGCTGCCGCCGCTGCAGCTGGTGCAGCGCCCAACGCCGATCGGTTTGCCGCGGGCGTCTCGGCGCCCAACGAGTCCGGCACCGGCTACGGGCCCTACGCCACCACCGAGCCGCCCAAACTGACCGTACAGGGGCGTTACAGCGAGAACGGCCAGATCATCGAAAAGAGCGTCGACCAGTTCGGCAACCCGTACTACAACACCGTCGGCAACGCGCCCAGCGCCGTCTCGCCACCCGCGCAACCGGCCGCACCGGATCAGGCGCCCGCGGCCGCTCCCGCGGTCCCCGCCCACCAGGACCCGGCCGCGCTGGCCAACCCCGCCAGCGTCACGCCGACGGGCCTGAGCGTGCACACGTTCATTGGTACCGACGGCAAGCCGCAGACGGTCAACCTGTCCGATTCGGACTTCCAGATGGCGCTGCAGGACCAGCAGAACGCGCAGGCCGCGGTCCGTCAGGCCACCCAGTTCTCGCAGGGCATCGAGCAGGGCAAGGTCGACATCCTGCGCGCGACCCAGGTCGGCCAGCAGGCGTACAACGACGCGCTGGTCAAGAGCCAATCTGTGCAGAACGCACAGACCGCATTGCGGGACGCGATGCAGAACGAAATCTCGAAGCAGACCGAGCAGATCAACGCGGCCGCCCAGGTCGCCAATCAGCAATACCAGCAGGGCCAGCTCGAGCAGCAGCGCTCCGCAACGGCGCAGACCAATGCGCTCGAGCTGCAGAAGCTCGAGGCGCAGCGCCAGGCGCAGGCCCAGACCACGTCCACCGAACGCGAGAAGATCGACCTGTCCAGGCAGCAGGGCCGCGGCCGCCGTCTGCCCCAGGTGAGGTACGCCTAGCCCGTGGCCACGTATCTGCCGCGCGAGGTCTATACCAGCTTCCGCGGTCACGAGGACATCGCCCAGATCAGTAGCCAATTTCACGCTGGGCTCGATGCGACAGTCGCCGACAACGTGCCGACCTCGTCCGACAGCCTGACCAACCCGACGCTGGCCACACCCCAGCCAACGCCTGAGAGTCCTCCCGATCTGGCGGCAGCGGTGCCACAGCCGGCGGCGCCTCCCCCCTTGCCCGCGCCGGTTGAGCAGACGACAGTACCACCTCCTGGGTCGTCTGCGCCCGCTGCCGCCAGTCCTCCGCCCGCGCCCACGAGCCCATCGTTCTTGGACGACCTGGGGTCGAAGTTCCACCAGGGCCTCGACGCCTCGCTGCGGTCCGGCGGCCAGGCCGTGCAGGCGCTCACCGAGCTGCCCGCGACCGTCGCCAAGGCGGTCACGTCCTCGACAGTCGGCACCGACGTCTTCCAGAAGGCGCTCGCCTGGGGCATGGCCCAACAGGGCAAACCGTACATCTGGGGTAGCGCCGGCGGCCGATCTGACCTGAGCGGCAATGCGGCCGGCTACGACTGCTCGGGGTTCGTGTCGCAGTTCTACCACCAGATGGGCATCGACCTGCCCGCCCAGACCGCCAGCGCGTACGCCGCCACCACCCACCTCGACGCGAAGGACGCCGTGCCCGGCGACATCGTCGAGTTCAACATGAGCTCGTCCGACCCGCACATGCAGCACATCGCCATCTATTTAGGCGACGGAAAGATCCTGCAGTCGGGCGGCGGCCAGGTCAAAGCGGTCAACATCGGCGACATCAAGGGTCCCGGCGGCGAGGACTACCAGTTCCGCCGCGCGGTGGGCGCGCCTGATGCGGCCACCAACGCCGCGGCGACCGCTCACGTCAGCACGGTCCTCGACGCCGGTCCACCGAAATCGTCCGGCGGCCTCTCCCCCTTCGACGACATCTTCAAGAAGCACGCTGGGGATCTGGCCAATGACCCGACGTTCCTGCGGATCGTCACGGCAGGCGCCAAGGCGGAATCGAACCTCGACCCGTCGAGTGTGCAGAAGGGCGGCGGGGGCCGTGGCCTGTTCCAGTTCGACGTCAACGGCGGCATGGGCCAGGGCCTCAGCCAGGCGCAGCTCAACGACCCCGAGTTCCAGGCCTCCCGCATCATCCCGCTGTACGCGGCGGCCTACCGCAACGCGCCCGCCAATCTGAAGGGCGCCGACCTGGCGGCCTGGGTGGCGGTGCAGGCCGAACGGCCCGACGATCGCGGCGGCGTAGCCAGTACGCGCTACCGGGACGCGTACAACAGTTTAGGCGCGAACAGCTTCACGGGCGGCGGCGGCACGGCCTACAACACCCGCGACACCACGCCCGCGAGCTCGTCGAATCCGCTGGACGTGCTCGGCCAGGCGAAAGATGCCGTCGGCTCGAGCCTGTCCGACATCGCCGCGAGGTTCCACCAGGGCCTTGACGACACGCTCAAGAACGCCGGCGCGCCCGGCCCGATGACCGCGGCCCAGCAGCCCACGCCCAGCGATTCGCTCACGCGTCCCGCGATGCAGGCGAACCCGACGACGCCGGCCGCGGGCACGCTCGCCGCGCCGGCGCCGCAGCCAACGGTGTTCGACCAGGCGGGGCAGGCGATCGCCGAGAACCAGGCGAACACCATGCAGAACCCGATCGGGCAGGCATGGCGCGATTCGGGCGCAGCCGCGTGGAAAACCGAGAACTTCCCCAGCGTGGTCGATCCGAAGAAGGCCGACGAGGACGCGCTGACCACGGTCATGGCGATCATGGGCGGCGGCGACGTCAAGGCCGCCAGCGAAGTGGGCGACGTGCTGTCCAAGGCATCCCCCGCGGTCGTCCAGACCGCGCTGTCGAAGGCCCAGGAAGCCGTCGACGCACTGAAGACGCGGTTCCCGCAGATGTCGCCTGGCAGCTTGGCTGCGTCAGGGCCAGGCAAAGTGCTGGCCGCCGCTGAGGCCGCGGCGAAGGATCTGCACGAGGCAACCCCTGCCCGTACCGCGCCCGTTTCTCGGGCTGCTCCATTGCCTGCCGATGCCGCCACGGTCCCCGCGCCAGCCGGTGCGATTCCACCGATTGCTAAGCCCGGCGATATCGGGTTTTCCAATCTGCTCAGCGGTACGGGTGTCGGCGACGCCATGCTGACAGCAGACCTCAAGGGTGCTACGGCCCGAATGGATGGCCTGCGAACCAAGTTTCCGCAGATGACCGACGAACAGGCCGCAGCGACCCCACTGGGTAAGCAGATCGCCAGCCTTCAGACAAAGCTTGACGCGCGCACACCGGCTGCTGTCCGTTCGCCTGCAGAGACGCCGGCTGCTCCAGCCGCCGCGGTCCCCGAGTACCAGCGCATCGCCCAGGAAGCTGTAGACAAGGTGCGCGGCGGGGCCGCGGCCCGAGCAGAAGCCGCAGCGAAAGCCGCTGAGGCGCCGCCGGGCATTACATTCGACGCCCAGGGCAACCAGGTCTCTGGCGCGGATCGGCCAATCCAGACTGCACCATCGCCTGCGCCGGCGCCAGACTGGCTCGAGACGGCCGTTGCCGAACAGCGCGCGGCCAAGGCTGCGGGTGAGCCCATCGCCCGCGAGACAGACCTTGGCCCGGCGATCGGTCGCTTCAGCGACCTGCAGGAGGCATCTGCCAAAGCGCCACCGTCACTCGGCGACATCGCCTGGGGGGTCATGGCCGAAGGCAAGAAGTCCATTTTCAGCCTGTCCAACGTCCACGCGATGAACATCGCGCGCGGCCTGACCACCAGTCCGGCGGGGCCTGGTGGCGCGGCTGAGTTCGCCAAGGCGTATGTCAACGCGATCGTCCGCGGCGTACAGGAACACCCGCAGGTGACGGCGGCCGTCGAGGCGGCGACGAAGGACGGGGTCCAGTTCTTTGCCCACAGTCCCGAGACCGGCGGCGCGGTGTCGGGCATCAACCCACTCATCGTCAAGGGCGCACAGGCGGCGCTCGGCGGCGTCTCGAGCGCGTCCAGCGTGTACGGTGCGAGCAAAGCCGCGGGTGCCAGCGACGAGGACGCGCTGCGCAACGCGGTGATTGCTGGCGGCATCGGCGCTATCGCTGGCCCGACGCTGGCGATCCGGATGCACGATGCGCTGTGGAAGGACGCGGTCCCGCTGGCGAAGGTGTTGAGCTGGTCGGCCGCAAAGGAAGCCGGTCTGAGCGGGCCTGAAGCCGCCAAGTTTGCGAACAACCTGAACGGTGGCCAGAACCTGGCCCAGGTCGCCGGCTCCAAGCCGATGCATGACCTTTTGCGTCTCGTCGTCCAGTCGCCTGACTGGCTGCTGTCGCAACTGAAGCTCACAGGAGCCGCGGCGATCGGTGCAGGCAAGACGGTCATGGACCCTGGCTCGCTCAAGTCGCTCGTCGGTGGCCAGATGACCTCGACCGCTATGACGGGCTCGCAACAGGTCAGCCGCGACTGGTTGATCAAGCAGCTCGTGGTCTACGGCTTCGCGACTGAAGCGCTCCAGTACGGCCTCACCGGGCATTTCACCGATCAGAACTCACCCGGTCGCCAGTTCATGGTCGAGATGCCAACAGGAAGTAGCAGCAAATCGGGGAAGTCCGAGAACATGACCACGAGTCTGTTCGACGGCAACCTTCAGCAGGTCCTCGACGCCGTTGCGAAGCACGACCCAGGCTCCACGATTGCTGGGAAATTCAACCCATGGTTGTCGACGCCGATGGAGTTGCTGACAAACAAGCAGTATCTGGGCGGCAGCGCGCCGCCCATCACCGCCCCAGGCGACACTGGGCTGGCCGAGAAGTGGAAGCAGGCGCAGTTTGTGGCGAGCAAGTTCGCCCCGATCGGGATTTCGAGCCCGGTGCAGGAGGCGTATGCTGGCGCGCCGCTGCCGGCGATTGTGGGCAGCACGCTCACGGGCTTACCCATGTCGCACAACACGGGCGCGCCAGGGCAGTCCTCAGGCGGCTCGGGTGGCGGGTCGTCTCGGTCAGCGGTGCGGGCGCCTGCTCGAGCCCCCGTCCGTCCAGCGATTCGGGCACCCGCTCGAGCGGCGCCGCTACCCGCGCGGCGCTAGAACGCGCGGGGAGCGAACCGTCGTCGTAGCCACTGAGCCCCGCGACGGACTTCGCGCCAGGCGTAATACGCGCCTATCGCGGCAGCACAAACGGGCGCCAAGAGAAGCGCCCCGTAGGGACCGCTCGGCTCGAGTCCGTGCGGAAACCAGCTCGAGTGGGCGAGGACCAGGTTCAGTTCTATGTACAGCCAGCCTAGCAGTGTCACGACGGCGGCCAGGAGCAGTAATTCTTTGATGGCCTTGATGGCTTTCATGGCCTGCGGTTCCACCAGGCGACGATCGCGTAGTAGAGCCAGCCCTGGGGGCCGAGCGAGCAGAGGTGTTCGTGTGGCTCGCGCAGCCCGCAGCAGTTGATCGACATATCGTTTTCGCCTTCGCGCGGCGTTATGCACCCTTTTGTAGGAGAAGTCAATGGCCATAGATCCCAATGTCGTCAGCGACACCACGGAGGACCCGTCACAAACGGAGCCATCCAGTGTCGAAACTGAGACCGAGGGCGACGAACAGCCACCCGAAAACCCGACGCCCCAGGAGAAGATCGACTGGCGCCGCAAGCAGCGCGAGGATGCCGAGCTCAACGCGCACATTCAGAGCGAAATCGCGCGGGCGAGAACCCGCTGGCAGCGCCAGCAGCTGCGCGAACACGCCAAGCAGGCCGCGGCAACCAACGACCCGAACTACTCGCGCTACGTGGCTCAGCAGGTCGCTGCCGAGCAGGACGAGCCCGAGGACAACGACAGTTCGGGGCCGCAGGACGTCGAGTGGGCCAGGGCGGCGGATCGCGTCCAGCCGCAGCTCGAGCGGCTGCTGCAGCTCGACGGCGAGGGGCGCGCCACCAACCCGTACTACGTGGCCCTGCACCAGCGCATCGGTCGGGCGGCAATGGATAAACGCTACGCCGAGGACCCGGTCGGCTTCGTGTCCTGGGTGGACGACCAGATCATGGAGATGCGGGTCGACGAGAAAGTCAAGAAGGTGGCGCCGAGCCTGGCCGGCGCGATGGCCCAGGACGAGGCGCACAGTCGGCTGCGGGGCATGCCGACGCCCATCGGCGGAAGCGCCAGCGCCAATGGCGCGCTGACTCTGGAACGCTACGAGGGCATGACGTTCGAGGAACGCCAGAAGCTCCGCAAAGAGAACCCCCGCGCAATCGACGACATGATCGCACGCGCCGCGCGCTAGACAGCGACCGACGGCCATGCGAAAGGAGTAGCCACTCATGGCCATCAACACCATCGGCGTCACGCCGGCCGCGAACTTCCTGCCCAGCGTCTGGGCCAACGAGGTCAGCGACGCCGCACAGGCAACGACGGGGCTGGCGACCCTGGTCGACCGATCCTACGAGGACTCGCTGAAGTTCGGCCGCGTCATCGCCATTCCCGATCGCAGCAATCCCGCGGTCAGGATCAAGACAGAGGACACCACGGGCACCTGGTCGAACCGCACAGAGACGCAACAGACCATCACCATCAGCCGTCAGGCGTACGTCGCCTTCCTGGTCGAGGACATCGTCGACGTCCAGTCGAAGTACGACCTGCGCGCGGACTACACCGACGCGGCGGGCTACAGCCTGATGGCGTTCATCGAAGGCGATGCGACCTCGGGCATGGCGAGCCTGCCGTCAGGCTGGACGAACGCCACGGGCACCCTGGGCGTCGACCCCGGCGACGACGACTTCATCGCCTGCAAGAACTTCCTCGACCAGGCCGACGTGCCGATGGCGGGCCGGTTCTGGTACATGAGCCCCGGCGAAGTCAACGCCATGTTCAAAATCGACAAGTTCGTCCGGTCGGGCGACTACCCCGAGGTGGCCAACATCTCGACGGGCGAGATCGTCGGCAAGCTGTACGGCGCCAAGGTCATGCAATCGACGCTGGCGGCCAACAACCCAGGCGTGGCCGGCCAGGCGTACGGCTGGTACTGCGGCAAACGTGGCGTGGCGCTGATCCAGCAGCGCAAGGTCACGGTGCACGAGCAGTACATCCTGCTCGAGGTCGGCCAGGGCGTGCTGATCGACACCATCTACAACTTCGCCACCCGCGTCATTCAGCCGAAGACCCTCGGCGGCGCCACGAGTGACAACAAGTTCAACTCAGCGCTCAAGGGCCCGGCCTAGGTCGATCGTTCCATGCCAATCCACGGGAACGAGCTCATCGGCCTGGCTGTTCCCGTCACCCGCCGCGCTCGGCTGACCGTCGAGCGCGATCTGGTCAAGCGTCAGTACCGCGGTGAGCGCGTCGGCAGTCTGGACACGGTCCTGCTGCCGACGCCCCAGCGCACCCTGCACGACAAGCTGCTCGACGGCGCGAAACAGTTCGTGCGGGACTACGCCAAACAGGGCTTCCAGGCCATCACTGAGCCCGAGGCGTTCATCGTCTGGGGGCCGTATCAGTGCAGGGGCTTCGGCAAGGTGACCACCAAGGTGACAGTGGCCCACGGCTACGCCGAGGGCGAAGACCCGTTCCCCGACAGCGCCGATTTCATCATTCAGGGCGACTTCATCGCCACCCGAGGACGCATCCCCGTATGAGCATGCTCGACGAACCGAACGAAACCCTGATGAGTATCGCCCGCGACATGGTGGGCGGGCGCCAGCGCGCGAGCATGAAGGTGATCTATGCCCGCCGCCCGTACAAGGACGCCAACTCTGGCAAGCCGATCGCGATGGCAGGCTGGATCACCTGGATCGACGACGACACGCTCACCGGCGCGCTGTGGCAGAAGGTCGCCCTCGGCTGGCAGCCGCTCAAGCAGTTCGGCTATCTGGGCAGTGCCCAGGGCGCGCCGGACGAGCGCGGCCCGTGGCAGAAGATCCTCGAGCACAAGGACGGCCCGGCCCAGTTCCCCACCGACCAGCTCATCGAGTTCGGCTGGTACGACCCCGAGCGGGTGCCTGTCCAGGGCGTGCGGTTCCCGCAGCTGCGCGGCATGAAGATTCCGCTCTACCCGTGCCCCGAGTGCTCAGACCGCGACTTCGTCAAGCCAATCCACCTGGCGCGGCATTGCCGCAACGCCCACTCGTACGACCGCAAGGACATCCAGGACCTGGCCACCCAGCTGGGCATCGACCTCGTGCGCGAGATGTACGGCGCGCGCGAAAAGCTGCGGGTGTACGACTACTCGGAACCTGACGCAGAGGTCGACGAGCCGGAGATCCCGTCCGAGTACGAGATCGAACGCGCGCCAATTCTGCCGCGCGGCGACGGCCGCGACAGGCAACCTGTCGCAAAGAAGGAACCGATCCCGGCGTGAGCGAGCTCGAACAACTGCTCAAGGCGCAGCTCGAAGCCCTGCGCAAGCGGGTGCGCGAGCTGGAGAAGCGTGTCTACGGCTACGACCACGAAACAGGCGAGCCGCTGCCGCCCAACCGGCCAAAGCCCATCCCGTGAAACCGCGCTCGATCTACGTCGGCGGTGTGATCGGCCGCTACTTCGAGCCGGACAACGTTGGCTCGATTCTGCGGCTCCTGCGCCGGCCCGAGGTCGCTGACTGGAAACCGCGGTTCAACGACGCCGACGTGCACCGCGGCCGCTCTCAGTGCGCGAGCGAGTTCCTGCTCACCTCCAACGCGGAGGTGCTGATCCAGATCGACAGCGACATCGTCTTCAATCCCGAGGACGCCGTCCGCATCTGCGAGGCGGCGATCGAGCACGACGTGGTCGGCGGCGTCTACGTCACGCGCGGGTCAGGCAAGTACTGCTACCCGACCAGCCTGCCTTACAACGACCGCCGGGTTGAGTTCGGCAACGACCCGACGCCAGTGAAGTACCGCTACGTGGCGGGGGGATTTCATGCGGTTCATCGCCGGGTCTTCGAAAAGCTCGCGCTGGACGAAGAACGCATGCCGCTGCTCAACGAGGACGAGCCCAACGGTCGGTTCTACCCGTTCTATCTGGGCACGTGGACGATCGGCGAGAGCGGCAAGAAGACCTACCTGTCCGAGGACTGGGCATTGTCGTACCGCGCCCGAGAAGCGGGCTTCGGCGTGTTCATCGACCCGAGTGTCCGCTTGCTGCACCTTGGCATGAATCCGTTCAGATTAGAAGACATGCTCACCGAGCCGTTGCCCACCCAGTGGCTGGCCCTGACGCGCCACCAGGGCGGGCTGTACAAGCGCGAAGCGCTGCAGGATCCCGCGCTCGCCGGAGTGCCCGCCTGATGCGGATCGTCACCGTCTGCGAGTACGGCCTGAACCGCAGCGTCACCGCCAAGTGGCTGCTCCAGTTCCGCGACCACGAGGTGATCCCCGCGGGCGTCAAGAACCTGAGCGAAGACACGCTCGACATGCTGTTCGACTGGGCCGAGCTGGTCATCCTGCTGGATGCCCGCTACCACTCGGTGCTCATGGACCTGACGGTCCCTGCCGACAAGATCCTGGTCTGGGACGTCGGTCCCGACCGCTTCGACCACCACCACAACCGCGAGCTGATCGGCTTGCTGCGGGAGCATGCAGCCCGGACCGATCCGAGCATCTGGACCCGCGCGTCGACGGCGACCCCCGCCGTCGCATAGCCCCCGAGTAGTGGGCCATCTACTCAGCCGCTAAGGAGCGGCCTTTTGCATGCCTACCCTTCCGCAAGCCTACCCCGACGTCTTCCAGGGCTACCCCGGAGTTGGCTACCCCAACTCGATCGCCGAGCTCAAGAAGATCCAGCTCCGCGGCCCGCACTACAACTTCCTGCGCAAGCTCGCCCACCGCGACGTGGTGTTCCTGTTCGACGACTTCCTGGGCAAGGCCATCGACAGCACGCTCAACTGGTCGGGCGCCACCGGCGGCGGTGCCGCCTCCGTCACGCCGACCATATTCCTCGGCCCCAGCGGGCTGCTGCGGACCACCACCGGCACCGCCAACGGCGTGACGGCGTCGGGCTCGGTCATCGGCCCGATCATCTATCCCGGCACGATGAACCCTGGTATGGAGATCCGCTTCCGCGGGGTGACGGCCGTCACCGGCCTGAAGGTCGAGGCGGGCTTCATCGACGC
>DATLVL010000287.1:0-7496 GCA_035577525.1 Gemmatimonadales bacterium
ATCCTGCTCTCGGGACATGTGGCGCACTACATGGATCAGGGCGGCTATTGGCGCAAAGCGCTGGATTGGCGCACGGGCGAGGTCTCCGGCCAGCTGCCGTACTCCCGCATGATCACCGCACCGGGAAACTCGATCGTCGAAGAGCCGTCCGACGCTCTCCGCCTGGGACGCGAGCACCTGGCGGAGGTTCCGATCGCCTGTCCGCACCTCACCGCCGTCTTCGTGCACGGCATGGTGGACCGGGCCCGCGCCTTCAAGACCAACGATCTGCAGGTCGAGAAGATGGCCTCGCTCGGCAAGCTCGCCGCGGGACTGGCGCACGAGCTGAACAACCCCGCGTCCGCGGCGACCCGCAGTGCGAGCCTCATCAGCGCGGCGGTCGACGAGCTCGACACGGCTGCGCGCGCGCTCGGCGCCGTGGGGCTCGATGCAAAGGAAATGGCGCTCGTCGACCGCGTGCGCACCCGCTGCTCCGACACGCCCACCAGCGTCCTCACTCCGCTGGAGCGCGCCGACCGTGAGGATTCGATCGCGAGCTGGCTGGCGCAGCACCACGTCGACGAATCGTTCGCGACACCGCTCGCCGAGACCGATACGAGCCCCGAGCTGCTCGAGGAGCTGGCTCGTGGGCTCAGCGGGGAAAGGCTGGGTGCCACGCTGCGCTGGCTGGCCGCCGGATGCACGGTGCGCGGGCTGTCGCGCGACATCGAGCGCGCCTCTTCACGGGTGCACACGCTGGTGAGCGCCGTGAAGGGGTTCACATACATGGATCACGCCCGGGCACCCGAGCCGGTGGACATCGGCAAGGGACTGGCCGATACGCTCGCGTTGCTCGCGGCGAAAGCGCGCGGCAAGGCGGTGTCGTTGACCAACGAGGTGCCGGCGGATCTGCCGCGCGCCCGCGGCGTGGGCGGCGAGCTGAACCAGGTCTGGGCGAACCTGGTCGACAACGCGCTCGACGCGGTACCCGAGGGCGGACGCGTGGTGGTCTCGGCCCGAGCGGAGGGCCCTCGGGTCATCGTCCGGGTGACCGACAACGGGCCGGGAATACCGGCCGAGGTGAAGAGCAGGATCTTCGATCCGTTTTTCACCACCAAACCCGTGGGGCAGGGGACGGGCCTCGGTCTCGACATCGTGCGGCGGCTGCTGGACCAGAACGACGCCACGATCGACGTCGATTCGGCGCCGGGGCGAACCGAGTTCCGCGTGACTCTGCCGGCATGACGCTCGAGACACTGCGCCTGCGGCTCGTGCCGTGCGACCCGAAACAGCTGATCGCCCTGATCGACGCGCCGGACCAGTTTCAGGACCTCGTGGGTTACCCGCTGGCCGAGGGCCTGCACGGCATGTACACCTCGGCTGCCGTCTCACCCGAATGGCTGGCGGCGTTGCGCACCAGCGTCGGGGCCGATCCCTGGCGCCACGGCTTCTTCGTGGTGCATCGCGACAGCCAGCACGTGATCGGCAGCGCCGGCTTCAAGGGCCCCCCTGACCAGGCCGGGATGGTCGAGATCGCCTACGGCATCGCGCCTGCCTACCAGGGAGAGGGGTACGCCACCGAGGCCGCGACGGCGCTGCTCGACTATGCCTTCGGGAGTGGCCGCGTGCGTCTCGCCCGGGCGCATACCCTTCCCGAAGCGAATGCCTCGACGCACGTCCTCAAGAAGTGCGGTTTCGCGTTCATCGGCGGCGTCGTCGACCCTGAAGACGGGCCGGTGTGGCGCTGGGAGCGGGGACCGTGAGGTCTACACCACGCGGTTTCCCGCAATGACCTCGCGGTAGAACGCCGCGCTCAGCTTCGGCGTGCGGCGTTGCGTGGTGTAGTCCACGTAGTGCAGGCCGAAGCGGTTGGTGTAGCCGTCGGCCCATTCAAAGTTGTCCATCAGACTCCACAGGAAATATCCCTTCACCGGCACCCCTTCGGAGACGGCGCGCTGCAGCTGGGAGAGGTAGTTGCGCAGGAACATCACGCGATCGGTGTCGTAGACCTGCCCATCCGCGGCGGGCACGTCCGATGACGAGCAGCCGTTCTCCGTGACGTAGATCTCCTTGACGTTCCACAGCTTCGCAACATGATGCGGTCCCCAATACAGCACTTCCGGGCCGATGAACAGCCACGGCGAGGCCATGTGCGGATACGACGGGGGGTTGGGGACCACGGCGAAGCCGCTCGGCCCGGCGTCGGCACGCACGAACATCGGCTGATAGATGTTGGTCCCGACGAAGTCGAGCGGACTGGAGATGATCTTCAGATCTTCGGCGCTGAAGTGCGGTGCGTCGGCTGCGGTCGCCGCGAGATAGGCGTCGGTGTACTTCCCCTCCATGATCACGGTGAGGTACTGCGCGTTGACCTCACGCGTGGCGCGCTCGGCTGCAGCGATGTGCGCCGGGGATTCGATCACCGGCACGCCCACCACGAGATTCTCGGCCAACCCGACTTTCGTGCCGGGTCTGCCCTTCGCGCGGATCGCCTGAACCGCGAGTCCATGTCCCAGCACGCCGTTGTGCCGCGCCTGGTTGAACTGCGCAGGAGGCAGCTTCACTCCCGGTGCGTGGATCCCGATGCGGTATCCCAGCTCCATGAACGCACCGAACTCGTTGATCGTGAAAATGTGCCGCACGCGGTCGGTCAGCCGCTCGGCAACGTACCCCGCGTACTCGCCGAACGCCTGTGCCGTGTCACGGGACGCCCATCCGCCGCCGCGATCCTGCAGCGCCTGCGGCAGGTCCCAGTGATACAGCGTGGCGAACGGCTCGATGCCGTTGGCGAGCAGCTCGTCCACCAGACGATTGTAAAAGTCGAGCCCCTTCGGGTTCGGCGCTCCCGACCCTTGCGGAAACACGCGCGGCCAGGCGATCGAGAAGCGGTATGCCTTCACGCCCAGCCCCTTCATGAGCTGGACATCTTCCTTGTAACGATGGTAGTGGTCGTCGGCGACGTCGCCTGTCGCATTGTTTACGACCTTCCCGGGCGTGTGCGAGAAGGTGTCCCACACCGACGGTCCGCGACCGTCCTCCTGGGCAGCGCCCTCAACCTGGTACGACGCCGTCGCCGTCCCCCAGAGAAAGCCGGTGGGAAAGGGCCGCGGCTCGAGCGGTTGGGCGCCGGCGTCCCGGTGGACCGCGGCATCGAGCGGGCTCGCGGTGGCCGTGGACGTCGCGGTGGCGCCCAGCGCGGCTGCGCCGGCGAGCTTGGCAAACTGGCGGCGGGTGATCTGGTCGAACATGAGACCGTGCTCTCGCGGGATGGGTGCCGGAGGAGATAGCACGTATTTTCCCCACTGGACACTGCGGCGCGAGCGGGTCTAATGTCTCTCATGCCCGACAAACGACTCGCCGTCCTGCCCGCACTGCTCCTGGCCCTCATGGCCGCATCAGCGTCCGCCCAAACCGCCCTGCAGCTCCGCTGGGAGCTCGAGAAGGACGTCTTTCGGGGTGACTCGAGCGGCTCCCGCGCCGCCTTCACCCTCACCAACCATGGCACCAAACCACTCGCTGCGAGCGGTTGGGCGATCTACTTCAGCGCGCTGCACGCCGCGCAGCCCGGCTCGATCGAGGGCGGGTTCACGATCGAAGATGTGACGGGGGACTTGCACCGACTCGCGCCGGGAACGGGCTTTGCCGGCCTCGCGCCCGGCGCCAGCATCCACATCCCGTACGTCACGTGGGGCTTTCTGCTCAATCAGAGTTTCGTCCCCAAGGGGCCGTACATCGTCTTTGCCAGCGACAGCGGAGCGGGCCATCCCATCAGCGATTTTCTCGCCACGCCGTTCGAGCGGCCGCCGCAAGGTGATGGGCAAGACCCCCGCGTGGTGTCGCCGCAGCGCCAGTTCACCCTCGACTCCACCATTCGTGACATCGCGGTGAACGCGCTGCCGCCCATCTTTCCGACTCCGCTCGAGGTGACGCCGGGAACAGGGACGCTGCGACTGACGGCGGCGCCGCAGGTGAGCGCGGCCGCTGGTCTCGAAAACGAAACGGGATTCGCCGCCGACTACCTGCGGCCCTACTTCAAAGCTGGACGCAAAGGCGCAGCGGCAGTGCGACTCGCCGTAGGACCCGTCGCGGGCCAGTCGTCCCCCGAGGCGTACGAGCTGGTGATCGATTCGGCGGGGATCCGGATCACGGGGATTGGATCGGCCGGCGTGTTCTATGGGCTGCAGTCGCTGCGCAGCCTGCTCCCGGCGCCCAGTCCGCGCGGCGAGCTCGTGCTGCCGGCGATCCGCGTCGTCGACGCCCCCCGCTTCGGCTACCGCGGCTTCATGCTCGACGTGGCGCGCAATTTCCAGCCCAAGCCCGCGGTACTGCGCACCATCGACCTCCTGGCGCGTTACAAGCTCAATGTCTTCCACATCCACCTCACCGATGACGAAGCGTGGCGCGTCGAGATCCCGAGTATCCCCGAGCTGACCGCCTTCGGTGCCCGGCGCGGCCATACCCTCGACTTCGGTCATTTCATGCCGCCCGCGTACGGCTCGGGTCCGGACACCGGCCGCGCGTTTGGGAGCGGGTTCTTCTCGCGCGCCGACTATATCGAGATTCTCCGGTACGCCGCGGCGCGGCACACCGAAGTGATTCCAGAGATCGAAATGCCGGGTCACGCGCGCGCCGCGCTGAAGGCGATGCAGGCGCGCTACCGGGCGAGTGGCGACCGGCAATACCTGCTGAGCGACTCCGCCGATGAATCGACGTACACGTCGGCGCAGGGATATCACGACAACGTCATGAACCCGGCGCTGGAATCGACGTACGGCTTCATCGAGCGCGTGGTCGGCGATCTCGCGGCAATGCACAAGGACGCCGGGGTGCCGCTGCGCCACATCCATGTCGGCGGCGACGAGGTCCCGCAGGGAGTGTGGCAGGGCTCGCCCGCCGTGCAGGCGTATCTGCAGGCCCACGGCCTCACGAGCGTCAACGATCTGTGGTTCGTTTTCTACGGACGCGTGGAGCAGATCCTCAAAGCCCATGGCCTCGAGCCGTCGGGATGGGAGGAGATCGCCGTACGGCGCACGCTGCGCGACAGCCAGCCGGTCAACATCCCGAACCCCGACTTCGCCGGCCGCGGCTGGCGCGCCTACGTCTGGAACAACGTGCCGGGGTGGGGCGGCGAGGACCTCGCCTACCGCCTCGCCAACGGCGGCTATGACGTCGTGCTCTGTCCCGTGACCAATCTCTACTTCGATCTCGCCTGGAATCAGAATCCGGAAGAGACGGGACTCGATTGGGGCGGCTACGTCGACGTGCGCAAGCCGTTCCAGTTCATCCCCTACGACTACTACCGCAACACGCGCGTCGATCGCCAGGGCCATCCGCTGGACTCCACGGCCTTTGTCGGCAAAGACCGGCTCACCGACTACGGCAAGTCCCACATCGTGGGGATCCAGGGGGACCTGTGGTCGGAGACGCTGTCGAGCGACGGCCGGCTCGACTACATGATGGTGCCCAAGCTCTTCGGGCTCGCCGAGCGGGCATGGGCGCCCGACCCCGACTGGGCCAGGGAGCGTGATGCGGCGCGCGCGGCGGAGCTGTTCGCCGACGCCTGGTCGCGCTTCGTGAACGTGGTGGGGAAGCGCGAGCTGCCGCGACTCGACCGCGAGGTGGCGGGGATCAACTACCGCATTCCCACGCCCGGACTCGAGGCGGATGGCGGCGCCGTGCGTGCCAACCTCGAGCTGCCCGGCTTCACTCTGCGCTACACTACGGACGGCACCGAGCCCTCGGCCAAGAGCGCAGTGGTCAGCGGTCCGATCCCCCTCAAGGGAACGATTCGCGTCGCCGCCTTCAGCACGACCGGCCGCAAAGGCCACAGCGCGGTACTGGCGGCGCCGTGAACGAGCCACGGGCAGTCGTGGCCGCAGTCCTCGTTGCGTGCGCCTGGAGCAGCGTCGCGGCGGCGCAGGGGCTGCCGCGCAGCAGCCCGGAGCGGCAAGGCATTTCCTCCACCGCCATTCTCGCCTTCGTGAACCGCGCCGACTCGGAGATCGACGCGATGCACAGCTTCATGCTGGTGCGGCACGGGCATGTCGTCGCCGAGGGATGGTGGAGTCCATACGACTCGGGCGTGCCGCACATGCTGTACTCGCTCAGCAAGAGCTTCACGTCGACCGCGGTGGGATTGGCGATCGCCGACGGCAAGCTCAGTCTCGACGACCCGGTGCTGAAGTTCTTCCCCGAGGACGCCCCGGCCGCGCCCTCCACCAACCTGCAGTCGATGCGGGTGCGCGACCTGCTGCGTATGGCCACGGGACACGACCGCGAAACCCTGCCGTGGCACTGGAACGGCGACCCCGCCGCCACACCACCACCCGACCAGGCGTGGACCAAGACGTTCCTGGCGCAGCCTGTCCCCTTCAAGCCGGGAACGCACTTCCTCTACAACTCGCCGGCCACCTATATGCTGTCGGCCATCGTGCAGAAGGTGACCGGCCAGTCGGTGCTCGACTACCTGCGGCCGCGGCTGTTCCAGCCGCTGGGCATCGACCACCCGGTGTGGGGGGCGAGCCCCCAGGGCGTCTCACTCGGCGCGTTCGGGCTGCTCATCCGAACCGAGGACATCGCCCGCTTCGGGCAGCTCTATCTCCAAAAGGGGAAGTGGAACGGGCGGCAGCTGGTGCCCGCCTCGTGGGTGACGGCGGCGACGTCGCTGGAAGTGGCGAACGGCTCCGCACCGGAGAGCGACTGGGACCAGGGATACGGCTATCAGTTCTGGCGCTCGCGCCACAACTCGTTCCGCGGTGACGGGGCGTTCGGGCAGTACTGCATGGTGCTCCCCGACGTCGATGCCGTCGTCGTGATCACGAGCGGCGTGCGCAACATGCAGTCAGTGATGAACCTCGTGTGGGACGTGCTGTTGCCCGCGATGGGACCGCGCCCGCTGCCGGAGAACGGCGCCGCGCACGGCCGCCTCGCCGCGCGGCTTGCCGGCTTGTCTCTGCACCCGCCGCGTGGAGCGGCCTCGAGCCCGCTCGCCGCGAGCACGTCGGGGCGGTGGTACACGCTGCCCGACAGCGGTGCCGGCCCGCGTACCGTCTCTCTCGACTTCAGTGCGCGGGGGCCCGCGCTCGTCGTGCGCACGGCGAGCGGCGAGCAGCGCACGCCGTTCGGGATCGGCTCGTGGACGAAGAGCCGCGGCGGTTTCACCGACGGCCTCGACCAGGTGCTGAGCGTGCCGGAGAATCCACTGGTGGCCGCGAGCGGCGCGTGGACGGGAGACAGCGTCTTTGCCCTCAAGCTCGCGCTGTACCAGACGCCGTACGGCGAAACGCTGACGTTCCGGTTCGATGGAGGGCGGCTGGTTTGGGACCGGGAGTACAACGTGTCGTTCGGCCCAACGAAGCAACCGCAGCTCGTCGGGCTGGGAGCGGAGGCGAAGTGACGCGACTCAGTGTGGCCCTGGTGGCCCTGGCTTGCAGCGGGGGTGGTGGCCCGGTGCCTGGCAATGGAGGAGGTGGGGGTGGGAGTGGCGGTGGCCCGGGGACGCCGAGCCTCCACTGGCA
>DATLVL010000288.1:0-3003 GCA_035577525.1 Gemmatimonadales bacterium
AGGTGGACCCGCACCGCGACGCTGCGCTTCAGACGGCGGTCCCAGGCGCGGTACAGCGCGCGCTCCGGGGAAATAGCAACCAGATGGTCGAGCCGGAAATCGGGCTCCAACGCCTGCGTGATACCGGCGAGCAGATCGGCGGGCGGCGAATCGGGACTCACGTTCGCAGGAATCTAGCGCCGGCCCAGCGTGTCGGCGCTCGCCGGTAACGAGACGGTCACGACCGCCCACCCGCTGGACGGCGGCAGGGCGTAGCGTACGTCGCGCAGCGTCACACGCGTCGGGCGCGAGCTGGAATCGACCTCCGCGGCGAGAAACCGCGCGAAGCCCCGGAGCGCGCGGGCCGGCGCCGAGATGCGCAGCGCCGCGCGCACGGCGGGATCTTGGAGATGCCGCGGCACCGTCCACGTGGTACCGGCGACGGAGTCAGCGGACGCGATGAGGGTCGTCCAGGTGAACGGATACCCGACTTCGGTGAGGGCTGCCCACTGGGCGTTCGAGCCGAAGCGTCGCATCGCGTCCCGCCGCGCCGCAGCCTTCGCGGGAACACTGGCCTGTGCCTGTGCCGCCGTGTAGAGCGCCAGCACGGACAGCGCCGCCACCGCGGCGTGTCGACGCTGGGCCCACCCGAACCAGTGGCGGATCCATCCGAGCGCGCCGGCCACGACGAGAGCGACGCAGGTAACGCGCAGCCACGAGGCGACGCCGTCTCTCGTGAGCACGAGCCAGAGCACGATCCCGGCGACGAGCACGATCGGCGTCAGATCGCGCCAATGCCGCTCCGCTCCCCATGCCAAGGCCACGAGCGGAACGAGCCAATACACGGGATCCGCGATCGCCACCCAGTCTCCGTAATACCAGCGTCCATTCCACGGAAGAAAAGGCCGCAATCCGTAAGAGCCCTGCCAATCCATGTAGAGGTGGCTGACAACGGCGAGGAACACGAGGAGCAGCAGCAGGAGCGGATGGAGCGTGCGCTGTGGCGCGCGACGGGCGAGCACGAAGATTCCCCAAACCGCCAGCGTGATCGCCACCGTCTCGACAGCGGCTCCGATGAAGGAATGGGTGATCCCGCGATGCAGCGTGTAGAAGGCGCCGCTCTGGCGATCGAAGCGGAAGATCAGCGGCTCGCTCCAGTCGGGGGCGTTGGCCGCGACTGCGCCGATCCATCCGGCGGCGGGAATCCTGTCGCCGCCGATGCTGCGACCGATCGCGGTACCGACCAGCGTATGGGCCAGGTTGTCCACGCGCCCAAGATACAGGCGGACTAGCCAGGTCGGTCCGGTGGTGTAGGTTTGGCGGCGTGCCAACCTCGGTCCGACAGGCCCGCGAGCGGCGGCGCATCACCGAACGGCGAATGCTCATGGATCGCCGGTCCGGAGTCGATCGGCGCGGGCGCACGGAGCGACGCATGACGGTGATGGCGGTGGCCGTCGATCATCGCCTCGGCTTCGACCGTCGTTCCGGTGTCGATCGTCGCGACGATCCGCGCCGGGTGCCGGGCGATCGCCGGGAGGAGCCGCCCGAAGTTCTTTGATGACGTCGTAGCTCTCGCATGCCCTATCTGAAACTGCAGCTGCTCACCAGCGGGACGATCCTCGACGTCCGCGACGCCGTCGCGACGCTGGGGCGTGATCCTGCTGCGACCGTCACCTTCTCCGGTGACGACGCGCGGGTCGTCTCGACGCGCCACGCCGAGCTGCGGCATCAAGACGGCGGGTGGGTGCTGGTTGACCTCGAGAGCCGCAACGGCAGCTATCTCAACGGGCGGCGGGTGCAGGGGCAGTCGCCGCTCGCCGCCGGAGACGAGGTCCGCCTCGGAGAGACCGGACCGCGACTGACCGTCGTCGCGACGAACGACGTCGTCGGCGCCACCCTGGCCGAGCAGCCCGCCTACGATTTGCTCAAATCGCCGCTCGACAAAGCGGCCCCGCCGCCACCGCGACCACCGGAGGCACGCCCGTACGGGATTACCCTCATTGCCACCGCCACAGGCAAACGGTTCGAGGCCAAGGGAACACGCATCCGGCTGGGCCGCGGCAAGGAGTGCGAGATTCGCCCCGTCGAGGGAGCGGAAGGCGTCGTTTCCCGGGTGCACGCCGAGCTGACCGTGGGCCCTTCGGGCGGGCTGTCACTGCGGGACGTGGGGAGCAAGAACGGCACGTTCCTGAACGGCGACCGCATCCAGGACCCGATGCCGGTGCGGCTTGGCGACCGGATCACGCTCGGCCCGGGCGGCCCGGTGCTCGTCGTCGAGGGCATCGGCACCGGTCCGATGAAGGCGGCCCAGCGTCCCGCGGCACCGCCCGCACCGGAAGCGATGGGCCAGAAGACGGTGATCGGGTTGATCAACTCGGCCCTGGAGCAAGCGCGCGAGGAGCGGCGGCGCGGCGGCCGCGGCTCCACGGCGTTTCTCAAAGCGGTCGCCGCGGAAGTCGGCAAGGACTCGCGCCGCAAGTTCCGCTGGATCACGGCGTCGATCGTCATCGTGGTGCTGCTGCTCGGCGTCGGGGTGTTCGGCGTCTATCAGCTGCTGTCCCAGCAGGTGGCGCAGACCGAGGTGGCGCGGCGCAGCTCGGAAGACTCGTCGCGCGCCGATGCCGAGCGGCTGCGCCAGGCCCTGGACTCGGCGCGGGCGCAGGCCGCGCCGGCGGCGACTGTCGACAGCCTGCGGGTGCAGCTCGAGTCGGCCCAGGCGCGCACCGCCGAGCTGGGCCAGGCGCTGGGCCGGGCGCAGAGCGCGCTGAGCCAGCAGCTCTCGACGGGTGAGACGCAGCGCCAGGCGTCGGAGCGCGATCTGCAGCGGTTGCGCGACCAGCTCACCGAGGCGCAGAAGAGCGCCCCGTCCTCCAGCCAGATCGACAGCCTGCGCCGGCAGGTGAGCGCTGCCGAAGCCCAGACGGCGAGCCTCGACGCGCGCATGCGCGCGGTGCGCGGCACCGACTTCGCCACGATCGCGCAGCAGAATCAGGGCGCGGTCGGACTGATCACGGTGAGCTTCGG
>DATLVL010000289.1:0-23052 GCA_035577525.1 Gemmatimonadales bacterium
GGTGCTCAAGTTGATGTGGCCGCGGTACTCGGTCTGCACCGCCACCACGCGATCGCACGCCGCGACCAGCGTCCCGGCGAAGCCTCCCGTCGACGCGAGCGAATTGCAGGCGCCCTGGCGGAACTCGTATCCGGGGAGCGGCTCGGGTCCGCCGATGCTGAGGCGCCGCTGCACCGTCAGCGGGTCGCCGCCGAGCCACCCGGCGAGAACGAAGCGGAAGTTGAGTCGTCCTTGCGGACTGAGCTTGTTGTAACGCCGCAGATCGAAGAACGCCCGTGTGGACCGGTACTCCCCCAGCATCGCCGCCGAATCGCGCACGCTGCCGGGAAAGTCCGGGACCGGGCGCACGTCGTCGCTCGTCACGAATTCCAGCGAGCCGCGCAGGTACCACCCCGAGGTGGGCTGATCGGGGTTGTTGCGCGAATCGAGCGTGACGGTGGGTATCAGGCTCGTGTAATGCCCGTTGTCGATCGGCGGGTTGGGACGCCAGGGGATGCTGGTGCGGGAGAGCGTCCAGGGATCCCGCGTCCTGAGCGTCGACTCCCGCTCGCGGCGGATCTCGAACGACAGGTCGAGCGGCGCTTCGGCACGCCACCCCAGCCGCGCCGCGACGCCCGAGCCGCGGAAGTAGTCGCGGTAATCGCGCCGCACGAGAAACGCCTCCCACCCCACTTCGTTGGCGTGCAGTCCCCAGTCTTCCACCGGATTCACGAGATCGAAGGCGCGCAGCGTCAGCCCGATCGGCCGGCGGTTGCCGAACAGCAGCTCGGCGCGGGTGTGGTAGCCGAGGTCGCAGCATTCGCCGCTGATCGAGTGCGCGGTGCGGAACACCCCCATCGCCGCGCCGCGAATCCCGAGACCGCGCGAGAGCGCAAGGTCGACCGTCGGTCCGGCGACGATGGGGAGGCCCTCGACGCGGTTGAACGTGCCGCTGGTGGCGAGGACGAGGCTGGAGCGCGAGGTGGCGTTACCGAACGTGTACCGCGCCGAGAGACTGAGACGGCGCAGCAGGTCCTGGGCATACACCAGCGTGTCGCCTTCGAGGCGGTAAGGGAGGGGCTCCGCGTAGACGTGGATCTCCCCGGCGACGCCGCTGCGCGGACCGATGATGGTGCCGCCCACGACCGTCAGGCTGCCGGTGACCGCGGCACCGGTATCGAGGACGGCGTTGCCGTTGATCACCAGCAGCGAGCCCTCGACGCGCCCGCCGATGAGGGCCGGCCCATTACGGATCGCGACGTCGCCGCGCCAGGCATTGCCGGCCGGAAGGTTGGCGCGCCCCGCGAGCCGCGTGGTGGAGGGGGCATTGTAGGCGCGTACGACGGCGAGCACCGCGCTGTGCGGGAGCTCGGGGGGCGTGAAATGCAGTCCCGCGCTCTCGGCGTGAATGACGATCGCGGTGTCTTGTGCCGCCAGGGGCCGGAGCGCACACAGCGCCGCGGCGGAGATGAGCAAGAGACGCATGGTGAGACTCAGTCGGAGAGGTGACGGGGCGATTCGAGCCCGAGCCGGCGCATCCGCCGGTAGAGATTGGCACGGTCGGTCGCCAGCCGCCGCGCCGCATCGGCGACGTTACCGGCGGCAGCGGAGAGCGCCGCGGCGATCAGCTGCCGCTCGTAGCCGTCTAAGGCGTCGGTGAGCGGCATGACGGGCACCGCCGCGCCGCCGGCCGTGGCGTCGCCCATCGGGGCGGCGATGCCGTCGGGCGGCAGCACCCGGATCACCTCGTCAGCGGTGAGCGTGTCGCTGGCCGCGAGAATCGCGAGGCGCTCGACGAGATTCGCGAGCTCGCGCACGTTGCCGGGCCAGCGATACCTGGTGAGCAGCTGCAGCGCACCGGTATCGACTGTGAGCGGCCGCCCCAGACGGCCTGCCTGGCGCACCAGAAAATGGCGCACCAGCGGCGCCACATCTTCGGCACGCTCGCGCAGCGGCGGGATCTGCACCGGCAGCACGTTCAGCCGGAACAGCAGGTCCTCGCGAAACCTGCCGTCGCGCGTGGCGCGCGTCAGATCCTTGTTGGTGGCGGCGAGGACGCGCACGTTCACGGTGATCGGCTTTTCTCCCCCGACACGCTCGATCACGCCCGTTTCGAGCACGCGCAGCAGCTTGGCCTGAGCCTCCTGCCCGAGATCGCCGACTTCGTCCAGGAACAGAGTGCCGCCGTCGGCCAGCTCGAAGCGGCCCAGACGCCGCTCGCTGGCACCGGTAAACGCCCCTTTTTCGTGGCCGAACAGCTCCGACTCGACGAGGTCGCGGGGGATCGCGGCGCTGTTGACGGTCACGAAGGGACGGCCGGCGCGCCCGCTCTGGCGATGGATCGATGACGCGACGAGCTCCTTGCCCGTCCCCGATTCCCCGGTGATCAGCACTCGCGCGTCGGTCGGCGCGATACGGGCGATCAGAGCGCGCAGCTCTTCCATGGCGGGGCTCGGACCGACCAGGGGATCGGCATGGCCCAGCGCCTCGTGGAGGCGGCGATTCTCCGCCCGCGCTCGCGCCAGCTCGAGCGCGCTGCGCACCGCCACCAGCAGCCCCTCGGGCGTCAGCGGCTTTTCGAGAAACTGAAAGGCGCCGAGCTTGGTGGCGCGCACCGCGTCCGTCAGCGACGCCTTGCCGCTCATCATCACGACCGGAACCTCGGGGAGCTGCTGCTTCAGCTGCTCGAGCGTCGCCATGCCGTCCGGCCCGCCGCCCATCATCAGATCCAGCAGGATGGCGTCTGGTGCGACGTCCTTCACGGCGGCGAGGGCGGCGGTGCCGTTGGCAGCTTCAGCCGTCTCGTACCCTTCACCCTGGAGCAGGGCGCCGACCATGCGGCGGATGTTGGGCTCGTCGTCCACCAGTAGCACGCGCGGGCTCACGCGGGGAACACCAGGGTGAAGGTGGCGCCACCCCCGGGGGTCTCCGACGTGGCGATCGTGCCCCCGTGCGCGTCCACCGTCTGGCGCACCAGCGCGAGCCCGAGGCCTGTGCCATCGACTTTCGTCGTCATGTACGGCTCGAACACCCGGCCGCGCAACGCCTGAGGGATTCCCGGGCCGTGATCGGCCACCGTCACCACCATGCCGCGTCCCTCACCCGCTACGTGGACGTCGATCGTTCCGCTGCCGCCCATCGCCTCGGCGGCGTTGCGGAACAGGTTGCTGAACGCGCGGCGCAGCGGATCGTAGTGGCCCTGGATTGACCGCCGGCCACCGCCGTTGGCTTGGACGCGGACGGCGACCTGCTCGGGCACGGCGGTCCGCCCCAGCTCCTCCAGCAGCTCCACCAGATCGACTTCGCTCATGGGACCCTCGGGGAGCCGGCCGAAGTCGGCGAACTCGCGCGCCAGCCGCTCGAGGCGGTCGGTCTCGGCCGCGAGCACCTCGAGCGCCAGCGAACGACGCTGGTCCGGCCCGGCACCGTCAGTGGGGCGGCCGACCTGCTCCACGGCGATGCGCATGGCGGTGAGAGGATTCTTGATCTCGTGCGCGACGCGCCGCGCCACTTCGCGGAACGCGCGCAGCCGCTCCGCTTCGAGCTCGCGCGCGCGCGCCGCGTCGAGCGCCCCTGCCAGATCGCGCAGCGCCAGGCGCAACGACTCGAACTCCGGCGCCCCCCGCGTCGGCGCACCCTCGGGGAGCGCTTCGCGCTGCCGGATGAGGCGGGTCCAGCCGACGAGCTCGTCGATCGGGCGCGACAGCTGGCGCGACAGATGGCCAGCCACGCGGACCGCGGCGAACAGTACCAGCGTGCCGAGTGCGACGACCACGATGGCGAGACCGGCTGTGTAGTAGCGCAGGTAGAGATCGGCGCGGCGGGCGAGACTCACCCCGCGCGACAGTGCGTTGAGGTGTTCGCGCATCGCCGCCCGGGAGGCCGGTGCGAGTCGGTTGGTGTCGATCTGCTCCAGCATCACTCGCGCCGAGTTCGCCACTTCCTCGAGCGATGCCCGGGCGCCGCTCGCCGGAGCAACGGTGCGTACCGTGAGCACCCACCCGATCACCGCGAGGCCGGTGGGGACCGCGGCCATCGCCACCAGGACGAAAAAGATGCGGCGTCGGAAGGGCAGGGGCATATCTTGTCGCAATCTATGAGGATGCGTCGGGTGCGACAAACTGACACGACTCTGACCGGTGATCGGGGGCAAGGATGAAGAGCCACACCCATTACCTGTGGTTCAATACGAAGCAGCGGCAGGAGATCATCGATATCACCGACGCCGTCGAGGAGCAGGTCCGCTCGAGCGGAGTGGGGGAAGGGTTGGTGCTGGTCTCCGCAATGCATATCTCGGCGTCTGTGTTCGTGAACGACCACGAGTCGGGACTCTGGCACGACATCCAGCACTGGCTGGAGGAGACCATCGCTCCCTGGGACCCCAAGCGATACCGGCACAACGAGACAGGGGAGGACAACGCGGCCGCCCACCTGCGCAGCCTGACGGTGGGGCACGAGGTCATCGTGCCGATCACCAAGGGAAAGCTGGACTTCGGCCCCTGGCAGCGGGTGTTTTACGGCGAGTGGGACGGGCGACGCCGCAAGCGCGTGATCATCAAGGTTCTGGGGGACTAGGACTCGGGCTTCCGTATTTCGTGCAAGTTGTTTATTTTCAATGACTCCCGATGGAGACCGGGGTTTGCCCGGCAGGTGTGACGCTCGGGTTCGGCATCACGGCGCGGTTGGTCCGCGACCGGCGAGCCGGAACCTTGGGCGCCAGACACGCTCCGGACACCGGCTCCCCCCGCTTCCGCCCCATTTCGGTGCGGACACCGGGCGTAACAGGCGGACGATGGACGGACGCGCCGTGCGCGACTTCATCGCCGCTCGAGAACAAGGCCCCGCCCAGTGCGCGAGGCGCTGCTCCAGCGATCGGGACTGGAGCGAGCGACCCAGGAGGCGCATTATGGCAACGGCCGCAGTATAGAAACATCAATGACAACATCATCGCCGCACACGCATTTCGCCCGCGCGCCGTACAAAGAACCACCCGCCCACGCTCCCAACGCCGCTCTGATGATCGATTTCGACAACGTCACCATGGGAATCCGCTCCGACCTTCAGACGGAGCTGAAACGCCTGATGCAGTCGGAGATCATCCGCGGCAAGGTGGCGGTGCAACGGGCCTACGCCGACTGGCGGCGTTACCCGCAGTACATGGTGCCCCTCGCCGAGGCGTCGATCGACACGATTCAGGCGACAGCCTACGGGTCCTCGAAGAAAAACGCGACCGATATCCGGCTGGCCGTCGACGCGGTGGAGCTCGTCTTCACCCGCCCCGAAATCGGTACTTACATCCTCCTCTCCGGCGACTCCGACTTCTCGAGCCTGGTGCTCAAGCTGAAGGAGTACGGCAAGTACGTCATCGGCGTCGGCATCCGCGAATCGTCCAGCGACCTGCTGGTGATGAACTGCGACGAGTACTACTCCTATAACGAGCTTGCCGGGCTGACGCGGGCAAGCGACGTGGAGCACGTCCGCCACGATCCCTGGGAGCTGGTCGTCGAAGCGGTGAAGCAGATGACGGCGCACAACGACGTGATGCGCTCCGACCGGCTGAAGCAGGTGATGCAGGAGATCGACCCCGGTTTCGACGAGAAGGACGCGGGCTTTTCCCGCTTCAGCAAGTTCGTGCAGGAGGCGGCGCACCGCGGGCTGATCGCCACCGACCGGCTCGACAACGGCCAGTTCGAGATCTCGCTGGGCGCCCGGGTCGACGATGCGCCGCCGCCGGCACAGCCCGCCGCCCTAGCGGCAGCGGCAGCGCCAGCGGCAGCGCCAGCGGCAGCGCCAGCGCCACCGCCGGCCCCCCGGGCACGCAAAGGATCGATCGTCGGCGATGCCTTCGGGCTGTTGCGTCAGGCACTCGGCAAGATGAGCGGCGGGCAGGCGGTAAGCGCCGATGCGGTGCGCGAGGCGATGAACGAGATCGCCCCGGAGGGCACGAAGCGCGTCGATGCGCGCAGCATGCCCAAGCTGCTGCGCCAGGCGCACGACGCCGAGCTGATTGATTTGTCGCGTGACGATGAGGGTTCCTACGCGGTGCGGGTCCGCCAGGATGAGCCGGCGGATGCGCCGTCCACGCCTCCGCCGGCGCTCGAGCCGGTGCGCGAGACGCGGCCGCCGCATGAGGAAGAGGAGTACGAGCCGCCGCAGCCCGCCTCATCCGCCCCGCCGCCCCCCTACTCCCAGTCGACGCATCCTGGCGGGACGCCGATGCGCAGCGCGCGCTTCCGGCGCGGCTCCCGTGGCCCCCGCCCGGCGGCGCCCGACGCCTCGCGCGTCGGGGTCGTAGAAGTCGATCCCAACTTCCGCTCCCGCGTGGAGCGGATGCCGCCCCGCGGCGGGCCCGCGGCACCCGTCGCGAACGAGCCGCCGTCGGTTGGCGGCGGCCGTAGTGACGAGGACCACCCGCGCCGCGAGCGCGGCGGTCGTGGCCGTGGCGGGCGTGGCCGGGGCCGCGGCGGGAATCGTGAAGGACGTGAGGGCAACGGCGGGCATGGCGGGCAAGGCGCCCAAGGCGGGCAAAGCGGGCAAGGTGGTCACGAGGGACGTGAGGGCCGCGAAGGCCGCGGTGGCAGCGAAGGTGAGCGCTCGCGCGGCCGTCGTGGTGGCCGGGGTCGGGGCGGCCGCGGAGGCGGGCGGTCCGACCGCAACGGCGAGGTTCGGTCCGACCGCAACGGCGAGGTTCGCCCCCGCGGCCCGAACGCCTACGAGAGCTCCCGTGCGCCGGAGCCGCCCGCGCCGCCGCCGCCCCCTGCACCGCGGCCCGCGCCGCCGATGGAGAGCCGTGAAGAAGGCGATTCGTTCTGGTCTCGCGTCAAGCGGGGACTGATCGGCGGACAGTGACGGGGAAGCCTTTACGCCTGGCCTTCTACGCGCGACCGACAGCCGAGGTCGCGCGTCGGCTTTTAGGGCAGATGCTCGTGAGCCGGATCCGCGGCCGCGAGGTCGTGGGTCGTATCGTCGAGACCGAGGCTTACGTCGGTCCGCACGACCCCGCCTGCCACGCCTACGGACACCGCCGCACCGCCCGCACCGAGACGCTCTACGGCCCGCCGGGCACGGCCTACGTCTACTTCACCTACGGGATGCACTGGTGTCTCAATGCTGTCACCGAGCGGGTGGACTACCCGGCGGCGGTCCTGATCCGTGCCCTCGAGCCGCTCGCGGGGGTCGCGCTGATGCGGCGGCGGCGCGGACGGGTTCCCGACCGGGTCCTGTGCGCCGGCCCCGCCCGCTTGTGTGAGGCACTCGGTATCACCGGCGAGCAGAACGGCGGCTCGCTCGAGCGGGGAACGGTGCGCATCCTTGCGGGCGGCCGGACCCGGTTCCGCGTAGCGGTGACGCCGCGGATCGGCATCACGACGGCGCGCGACTGGCCGCTGCGGTTCGTGATCGCGGACTCGCATTGGCTGTCCCGTTAAAGACAAAAGCCCGGGGTGAGATTCCCCGGGCTTCTGGCTGCTGACGGGCCGCCGGCTCAGTGCTCCGATGTCACATCTTCCTTCGAGCTGCCGAAGCTGTAGCGGATGCCGCCGCTGAAGGTGTGCGTCGCGCCGCTCAGCAGGAAGTTGTTCGCCGCGGAATTGACCATGTATTGGCCGAACACGTCGAGCTTGCCGACCCTGATCTGCGCGCCGAGGATTGCCCACCCGATCGCCTTGCTGCCCGCGGACTGCGCCAGCGCCTCGGCGTTGGCCGCATCGGCGGGAGTCGAGCAGACGGAGGTCGCTGTTGCGCCGCTACAATCGGCCGTTGGGTTCTGGACCGTCATCAGACCGACGCCGATTCCCGCGAACGGCTCGACGTGCTGCTGCAGCGGGAACGCCATCAGGCCGATGAACATGCGCCGCACCTGGTCGAACGTCACGTCGTGCGCGCTCCCAGTGTTCTGGTCGACGACCGTTGCCCGTGCCTCGGTGAGCAGGAACGCCTGCTCCGCACCGATGTACAGGGCGGTGCGCTTGCCGGTGATGAGCCAGTGCACTCCGATGATCGGGTCGATGAAGTAGCCCTGATCGTTGGTCTTGTAGGCGAAGCCCCCCGCCGTGGCGCCCCAATACCAGCGGTGCGAGCGATCCTCCGGGACCTGCCCGGCGGCGGGCCGGACCAGGGCGATCGCGACGAGCGCGAACAGCGCCAAGCGAGACGTCGACTTCATCGGACTCCTCCACGGGTTCCAAGGCAGCCCGGGTTGGGGCTGTCGGTGGACCCACAAAATAGGAGTCGGCGCTCGTTTAGCAAGCGGTGGGATCACGGCTAGCATGTTGCCGCAATGTCGGTTAAGAGCTTGCACCGCGAAACTACTTGAAGTGACTGACTGCTTACCGAAAAAATACCGAATATTTGATGTCGCGATTGTCGCGATAATGGCGTGACGATGTACTAAATCAACCCCAGCCGGCTCCCCACCTTTCGAAACGCCCGCAGCGCGAAATCGAGGTCGTCCTGCGTATGCGCGGCCGAAAGCTGGCAGCGCACGCGCGCGTGCCCCTGCGGCACGACCGGGTAGCCGAACCCCGTGACGAACACCCCCTCCTCGAGCAGCAGGTCGCTCATCTGGATCGCTTTCGCCGTTTCGCCGAGAATCACCGGTACGATCGGTGTTTCCCCGGGAAGCGGCTTGAAGCCCAGGCTGATGAGCTGGTCGCGGAAGTAGCGCGCGTTCTCGTGCAGCCGGCGCACGCGCTCGGGATGGGCTTCGAGCACCTGCACCGCAGCGAGCGCGCTGCCCGCGACCGTCGGCGGGAGGGCGTTGCTGAAGAGCTGCGGCCGGGAGCGCTGGGTGAGGTAGTCGGTCAGGGCGAGCGGACCCGCTGTGAAGCCGCCCGCCGCGCCCCCGAGGGCTTTCCCGAGCGTCGAGGTGATGATGTCGACCTTCCCCAGCACGCCGCAGTGCTCGGCCGTCCCCCGGCCGGTGGCACCGAGGACGCCCGTGGCGTGAGAATCGTCCACGGCGACGATCGCGTCGTAGGTCTGCGCCAGCGCGAGAATGTCCGGGAGCCTGGCGATGTCGCCCTCCATCGAGAAGATGCCGTCGCTGAAGACGAGGCGGCGGCGCGCGCCGCTCGCCGCCTTGAGCTTCTCCTCGAGATCCTGCATGTCGGAATGCCGGTACACCGCCGTCTGGCACTTCGTGATCGTCTTGGCGATGCGGATCGAGTCGATGATCGACGCATGGTTCAGCTGGTCGGAGATGACGATGTCCTGCTCCGTCAGGATCGTCGAACACAGCCCCTCGTTGGCGTTCCAGCAGCTCACGTAGGTGAGCGCGCTCTCGCATCCCACGAGGCGCGCCAGCGCCGCCTCGAGCTCGCGATGGATGCTGAACGTGCCGCAGATGAACCGCACCGATCCGGTACCGGCCCCGTAGCGGTCCAGCGCGGCGTGGCCTGCCGCAACCACCTCCGGATCGTTACACAGTCCCAGGTAGTTATTGGAGGAGAGGATGACCACCTCGCCGTGCCCTTCCATGCGGGTACGTGGCCCCTGAGGTCCCTCGAGGTAATTGAGGCGTTTGTAGACGCCGTCGCGCCTGAATTGCTCCAACTCGGTATCGAGGCTCGTGGTGAAGCTCATGCGATCTCCAGGATGACCTTGCCCGCGTCGCCGGAGCGGATGGCAGTAATGGCTTGATCGATCTGCGCGAGCGGGAAGCGGTGCGTGATGACGGGGCGGGGGTCCAGCAGTCCGGCGGAGAGAAAGCGGCGCATCTGATGCCACGTCTCGTACATCTTGCGGCCGATCACTCCGTAGACGGTGATGCCCTTGAAGATGATCTCGTCGGCGAAATTGACCGACACATCGTCCTGCGGGATGCCGAGCAGCTGCACTCGGCCGCCCATGCGCACCGTATGGAACGCCTGGTGTAACGCCTGCGGCACCCCCGACATCTCGCACACGACGTCCACCCCTTCGCCTCCCGTTTCCGCGCGAACCGTCGCCTCCACGTCCGTCTCCCGGGCGTTGATGACGACGTGGGCGCCCATCTTCTGCGCCAGGGCCAGGCGGCGCGGGTTCACATCCGACGCGATCACACGCGCGGCACCGGCGGCGCGAGCGATCCCGACAGCGAAACAGCCGATCGGCCCGCACCCCACAACGAAGACCGTGCTGCCGGGAATGTCCGCGGTCAGCACGGTGTGGAAGGCGTTGCCCATCGGGTCCATGACGGCGCCGATCTCGGTCGGGATGCCGTCCAGCGTCAGCACATTGGTCGCGGGCATCGCGATGAATTCGGCGAAGGCGCCGTCCAAGTCGACGCCGATGATGCGGGTGTTGCGACAGATGTGGCCGTTGCCGGTGCGACACTGCAGGCAGTGGCCGCAGATGATGTGTCCCTCCGCCGTCACCAGCTGCCCGACCTTCAGCTCCGTCACGCCTTCGCCCACGCCCACGATCTCTCCCGCGAATTCGTGGCCCACCACGATCGGCGGGTGAATGCGTCCCTGCGCCCAGCTGTCCCAGTCGGCGATGTGGAGATCGGTGCCGCAGACCCCCGCATGGCGGACGGCGATCAGCACTTCTCCCGGACCGGCGCGCGGCTTGGGGACCGTTCGGACCGCGAGACCGGGGGCGCGAGACTCCTTCACGACGGCTTGCATGGTATCGGGCATGGGCTGAGGACCGTCGGGGAGCGGGGCGAAGTCAGGGAATGAGCGTGATCGGCGCCGGGTAATATAGTCCGCGAGAGGGTCCCCGAAATACGAAGCGGGGCCGGCGCTAGTGCCGGCCCCGCTGTGAGCGCATATGGTTCGAGACTGCTCGGCTCAGATCCCCGCGGGATGTGGGTCGACAGGGAGCCGCTGGTGCACGTGGTCCCCGGACTCGGAGTCATCGGCGCACCAGCAGTACGCCCAGATGCGCGCCGGCCGAGCGAGACGCTGACCCGCGCGCAGGATGATGCCGATTGGCTCGTTGTCGAGGGCGAGCGGAAGACTGGTCATGCCCCTTTACCTAGGCAAATGGAGGGCCATCTCCCTATAGTTGTTAAATGATTGTCGATTAACGAGTTAGGATAATGGAGAAATCTGCTGTTCAACACTTTGACACGTGTTGGTTGTGTCCCTGTGACGCTACTGACGTGCCTCGGTCTCGGCGCGCGCGGCCGGTTTGGTCGCCGCGAAGCCGCCGCGGCGACCGCGCGGGCGCCGCTCCACCTGCCACGCGGCGTACAGCTCGAGCAGCGTGTCGGTCGCGATGGGAATCACCGTCTTGTCTTCGACCGCTTCCCAGGGAAGCACGATGTGCACGCCCCCGGGCGGGGTGCGGGTCTGCAGATCAGCCACGAGGGAGCGGCGCGATTCGGGGGCGAGCGCAGCGAGGGCCGCCGGATGCAGCACGGCGAGCGTCACTGGAACATCGGGCATCCAGCTGCCGAATTGCACCACCAGTGCGTGGAAGCGGCCGGCCAGCTGCTCGGAGACGGCCCGTGCCTCGGCCGCTTCGACGGCGGCCAGCTCCTGATCGAGCAACAGTACTTCCACGTCGTGCGCCGCCACGAACAGCGCCGCCGGGAGGGCCGGCGCGCCGACCACGACCGCCGCGTCTCCCGGCTCGAGCCGCCGCGCCCAGTGCACCAGCGGCATTCCGGCTTCGAGCTCCCAGTGCGTCGGCTCGCGCTGCGCGGCGCGCAGCGCGCGGTGTGTGCGCGACCAGCGCTGGAACAGCGGCAGGCGCAGCCGCCGCATGATGATGCGGTCGACATGCTCGAGCAGCAGCACTTCAGTGAGCAGGTACTGATCGGCGGCGGCGGTTTCGAGCTCGCGCACCGCCTCGTCGCCGATCTCGAGCAGCACCGCGCGCGACAACGAGTTCTTGTACTCCTCGATGCGCTGGAACAGGAACTCCTCGTACTCCTGTCGCAGCGAGCGCGCAACCCGGCGGGGCCTGCGGGCGCGGGCGCCGGTCTCGGCGGTCGTCAACATGGCTCGATGTGGACCGTGACTTCGTTCAGCTGCAGGTCCCGCTTCAGCCGCTGCTCGACCGCATCGGCGATGGCGTGCGCCGACGCGACATTGGCGTTGCGGTCGACGGCGATCGTCACCTCGGCGTAGCGCACCTGCGAGCCGCCGCGCGAGCGGATATCGTAGGCGCGCTGCACGCCGCTCACGCCTTCGGCAGCGGTCTGGATCGCGTCTTTGGGGACGGCCCGCTCGTCTACCAGGATCGGGACCGACCGCTGCGTGATCTGATACGCGACGCGCACGATCAGGAGCGCGATCACCAGGGCGATCGCCGGATCGGCCCACCACAACCCGCGGCGCGCCAGCAGGAGCCCCACGATGACCCCTACGGAGATGTACACGTCGCTCTTGGTGTGCGCGGCGTCCGCGACGAGCAGCTCGCTCTGCAGCTCGAGACCGCGCCGGCGCTCCCACCACGCTACCGTGCCGTTCACTCCCAATCCGGCCACGAGGATGATCAGCTGCAGGTCGGAGACCGTCGGCGGGGGATGCGACCCGGCGAGATGCTCGATGGCGCCGCGCGCCAGCTCGAAGCAGGTGATCGAGAGAAAGCCGACCAGCGCCAGAGCGCCGAGAGTTTCGAACTTGCCATGCCCGTAGGGGTGCTCCTCATCCGGGGCCCGCGCCGCTACGCGGACGACGACCAGGGCCAGCAGGTTGTTGACCGCATCCACCGAAGAATGCAGGGCGTCGCCCAGCACGGCGAGCGACCGAGCAGCGAGCCCCACCAGCAGCTTCGCGATGACCACGGCCAGGTTGGCAAAAAACAGCCCGACTAAAACGCGGCGGACCAGGGTCGCCCGATCGCGCGCCCCCCCTTCCAGCCGGGCCGTTGGCATGGATGCAAGGTTGTAAGGCGGGCTCCGGGAGTCAACGGGACCCCTCAGTCCACCGCTCGCAGCATGGCGCCTTTCAGGTACCCGGTCTCCGGGATCGTGAGGATTTCCGGATGGTCTCCTGCCGCCCCGGCGAGCCGCACCAGCTCGAGGCGGCGCCCGCTGTCGCTCCCCGCGTCGGCCAGCATGTCGAGAAACTCGGGTCGCCGCAGGTGATAGGAGCAGGACGCCGTGAACAGCAGCCCCCCGGGGGCGAGCAGCCGCATGGCGCGCAGGTTGATCTCCTTGTAGCCGGCGATCGCCCGCGGCAGACTGGCCCGCGTCTTGGCAAACGCCGGCGGATCGAGCACGACCGTGTCGAAGCGCTCGCGGGCGCGCTCCAGCGTGCGCAGATAGTCGAAGGCGTTGGCTTCCCGCCAGGTGATTGTCGTGCGGCTGTTGAGCGCGGCATTCTGCGCGGCGCGGTCGAGCGCCTCGCGGCTCTGGTCGATGCCGAGCACCGATGCCGCCGTACGTGCCAGCTGCAATGCGAACGAGCCGTGGTAGGTGAACACGTCGAGTGCGCGTCCGCCGGGCCGCGCGAGGGCGGCGACGAGCAGCCGGTTCTCGCGCTGATCGAGGAAGGCACCAGTCTTCTGGCCGTGGCGCGGCGCGGCGAGGTAGCGGACGTCTCCTTCGCGCACTTCGACCGCGTCGGGGACCTCGCCGTGGACCAGCTCGACCTCCAGCGGCAGGTCTTCGTGGCGGCGCACCGCGGTGTCGTGGCGCAGCAGGATCCCCTGCGGCTCGAGCGCTTCGCGCAGGGCGTCGAGTACGTCGCCGCGCACCGCTTCGAGGCCGGCCGAGAGCAGCTGCGCGACCATGTAGGGCCCGTACCGGTCCACGACGAGCGACGGGAGCCCGTCCCCTTCGGCATGGACCACGCGATACGCCGTCGCCGCGATGCCTTCGCGCCGGGCGGCGCAGGCGGCGATGCGGAAGCGCCACCACGCGGCGTCGATCGGGTGTTGCTGCGCGGTCAGAAAGCGCAGGCGGATCTCGCTCCTGGGGGAAAACAGCGCCTGGCCGAGCGGCGCCCCACGGCGGTCGTGCACCGCCACGATGCCGGGCCCGCGGCGCGGCGACGCCAGCACATCGGTCTTGTAGATCCAGGGATGGCCCGACGCCCAGCGCGCCGCGCCCTTCGCCGAGATCACCGCGATAGCTTTGTCGGACTCCATGGCCCTCGCCGATCAGCTGCGACTGATGGTGATCACCGATCCCGGATTGCTCGCCGGACGGGATCCCGTCACCGTGTGCCGCGCCGCGGTGCTGGGCGGCGCTACGATGGTGCAAGTGCGCGGGAAGGACACGTCCGTGCGCGACCTCGTATCCCTGACGCGCGCGCTCACCGCCCAGCTCGCGGTGCCGGTGCTCGTCAACGACCGCGTCGATGTGGCGCTCGTCGCCGGCGCGGCCGGCGCGCACCTGGGGCAGGACGATGTTCCGCTCGCCGCGGTGCGGCCGCACGTCCCCGCGGGATTCATCCTCGGCATCTCTGTCGGCTCACCATCCGAAGGGGAGCGCGCCCAGGCCAGCCCCGCGGATTATTGGAGTATCGGGCCGTGCTACGCAACCACCAACAAGCCGGATGCCGGGCCGCCCCTGGGGGCGAACGGCTTCGCGGCGCTCGCCCGGCTCGCGCCGGGCGTTCCCGTCATCGCCATCGGCGGCATCACGGCGGCCAACGCCGCCGCGATCGCGCAGGCGGGGGCGGTGGGTGTTGCCGTGATCCATGCGGTGTTGGGGGCTGCCGATCCGCGGGCCGCTGCGGCGGCCGTCCGCGACGCGGTGGTTAACGCTCAGGGTGGCGGGGGATTGCCGAGCGGATCTCCGACACCTGCTCTTTGACCTCACGGATGGCAGCGAGGTGCTCGGCGTAGCTGGCCGAGAAGATGTGCTTGCCGTCCGGCTGCGCCACGAAGTAGATGTACGGCGAGGGCGCGGGGTAGAGTGCCGCATCGATCGACGCACTGTCGGGCTGGCTGATCGGTCCCGGGGGCAGCCCGGGATGGAGGTACGTGTTGTAGGGTGATCGAATCAGCAGGTTCTTTTCGTAGACCCGGCGCGGCCGCGCGCCCATCGCGTAGATCACCGTGGGGTCGGCCTGGAGCATCATCCCGCGGTCCAGCCGATTGTGGTAGACGGCGGAGACGTACGTGCGATCGGGGGCGTAACGCACCTCGGATTCGATGATCGAGGCGAGCGTCACCAGCTGGTGCCGGGAGAGGTGCAGGGAGTCGAGCCGTGCATCCCAGGCCGTCGACCAGTGTGATCGGAACTCGTCGGTCATGGCCTGCACCAGCTGCCGGGCCGTGGGGTGTGGCTGGATCGTGTACGTCGTCGGGTAGAGATACCCTTCCAGGGTTTCGGTCTCGGGCGGAGCCCCGAGCTTCTCGAGGATGGCGGTATCGTGCACCGCTGCCAGGAACGAGTCGCGCGGCACCCCGAGCTCCTGCGATGCCAGATCGGCGATCTCGACGATGCGCAGCCCTTCGCGCACGGTGAAGCGCACCAGCGCGCCACGGCCCAGCTTCAGCGCGTCGATGATGTCGCTCCAGCGCGTCCCCTGGCGGAACGCGTAGGTCCCGCTCTTTAGGTCGCGTCCCAGCCCGCGCACGCGCGCGTAGAGGGAGAACAGGAACTGGCGGCCGATGAGGTCATGCGCGGACAGGGAATCGATCGCGGTGCTGAGCGTTGCGCCGCGGGGAATCGTGAGCGCGACGCAATCGGCAGACGCTGCGTCGCAGGGGAGCGGTGCCCGGCGGCCCCCACAGCCCAGGGCAACTAGGCACAGCACCGCCCATCGGACATTGAGCATTCTACATTGCGCATTCGCCTTCAAATGCTGCTCCCGCGTCTGCCATCAAGATAGTGCTGCAGCAAGACGGTGGCGGCGAGGGCATCGACATCGGCCACGCGCCCCTTCGTGCGTCCGCCCATCTCGCGCACCGCCTGGCGCACGCGGGCCGTCGTGAAGCGCTCGTCCCAGAGCGCGACGGGGCGCCCGGAGCGCCGTTCGATGTCGGCGGCGAGCTTCCGGGCCGCGCGCGCCGGCTCGCCCTCGCCCCCCGACTCGTCGAGCGGCAGCCCGACCACGATGCCGACGACGTGGTGCGCCTCGAGGTGCTGGAGCAGGGGCTGCATGGGAAAACGTTTCCCGGTGCGACGCGTCAGCGTGGCGAGCGGCTGGGCGAGGGTCTGGGTCTCATCGGAAAGGGCGAGCCCGATGCGGCGCTCGCCCCAATCGACGGCCAGCAGGCGGCCGACCGCCGCCATCATCCCTGCGACATGGTCGCGAAGAATTCCTGGTTCGATTTGGTGCGCTTCATGCGCTCGAGCAGGAACTCGATCGCTTCCACGGGCGGCATGTCGGAGAGGAAGTTGCGCAACAGGTAGACCTTGTTGAGCTCTTCCTTGGCGAGCAGCAGCTCTTCTTTTCGCGTGGAGGTGCGCTGCACGTCGATGGCGGGATAGACCCGGCGATCGGCGATACGGCGGTCGAGGATGACCTCCATATTGCCGGTGCCCTTGAACTCCTCGAAGATCACCTCGTCCATGCGCGAGCCGGTGTCGATCAGGGCGGTGGCGAGAATCGTCAGCGAGCCGCCAGCCTCGATATTGCGCGCCGCGCCGAAGAATCGCTTCGGTTTCTGGAGGGCGTTGGCATCGACACCACCCGACAGAATCTTGCCCGAGTGGGGCACGACCACGTTGTGCGCGCGGCCGAGGCGCGTGATCGAATCGAGCAGAATCACCACGTCCTTCCCGTGCTCGACCATGCGCTTGGCCTTCTCGATCACCATGTCGGCGACCTGGACGTGGCGGTCGGCCGGCTCGTCGAACGTCGAGGAGATCACCTCGGCGCTCTTGACGTTCTCCTCCATGTCGGTCACCTCTTCGGGACGCTCATCGATCAGCAGCACGATGAGGTAGACCTCGGGGTGATTCTCGATGATGGAGTTGGCGAGCTTCTGCATCAGGATGGTCTTGCCGGCTTTGGGCGGCGAGACGATGAGGCCGCGCTGGCCCTTGCCGATGGGGCAGAGGATGTCCATCACCCGCATCGACAGATCACCGTCCTTGCGCTCGAGGCGGATGCGCTCTTCGGGGTAGCGCGGCCGCAGGTTGTCGAACGCGACGCGGTGCTTGGCCTTCTCGGGCTCCTCGCTGTTGACCGTCTCGACCTTCAGCAGGGCGAGGTAGCGCTCGCCTTCCTTCGGCGGCCGCACCTGGCCGAGGATCGTGTCGCCGGTGCGCAGGTCGAAGCGCTTGATCTGGCTCGGCGAGACGTAGATGTCGTCCGGTCCGTAGAGGTAGTTCCAGTCGGGGGAGCGCAGGAAGCCGTACCCCTCGGGCAGGATCTCGAGCACTCCCTCGCCGCGCAGCACCGTGTCGGTGTCGAGCAGCGATTGCTCGATTCGGAAAATGAGGTCTTGCTTTCGGAGCCCCGAGTAGTTTTGAATGTTGAGGCTCTCGGCCATCGCGTGCAGTTCCGCGACGGACTTCTTCTTCAGCTCGGCGATATCCACGTGTGGGGAAACTCCGTTGGGCTAACGGCGGGGAAACGAACCCGTGGCAGGGTGGTGAACGCGTTGATCTATGATGGAAGCGTTAGGGTCGTACCAGGTGTGCAGCCGCTATCATAGGGGACCGCGTGCCTTCTAGTCAAGATCACCCCATCCCCGAAGCGCTGGCGCCGTTTGTCGTGGCCTGGCGTACCGCTACGCTGCGCGACCGGGAAGTCATTGATGTGCTTGTACATCCGGCGCATTCCCGGCCGTCCCCGCAGCTTGCCGAGGCGCTCGCCGCGTGGCGCGGGCGCTACTACTGGTCCGACGAGCCGGGAGGCCGCTGGCTGGTGCTGACGCGCCAGACCGCGACGCATTCCGAGCGCTGGGCGCTGCACGTCGCTTTGCTGCTGCTCACCATCCTCTCGACCACCATCGCCGGCGCGGTATTCCGCGGCACCATCAGCGTGGACGATTCCTGGGGATTGCTGCGGGGCCACATCCGGTTCGCGCAAGCGCCGCTCGCCTCCCTCGTCCCGGGGCTGGCCTTCTCGCTGCCGCTCGTCGCCATCCTGCTGGCCCACGAGCTGGGGCACTATCTCACGGCCCGCTACTACTTGCTCGATACCTCGCCGCCGTATTTCCTGCCGGTGCCGCTGTGGCCCTCCTTCATCGGGACCATGGGGGCGTTCATCCGGCTGCGGACGCTGCTCTCCGATCGGCGCCAGTTGTTCGACGTCGGCATCGCGGGCCCGATCGCGGGGTTCGTGGTCGCTCTGCCGGTCCTGATCGTCGGTCTGCACTTCTCCCACACCCTCCCCCCGTTCGGCGGCACACACGAGATGAGCCTGCCGCTCGGAGCCGGCCGCCTAGTCGCGGGAGATTCGCCCGTCACGCTGTTCGCGCGCCTCGTAGCCCACCAGCCGCTGGGACGGGTGTCGCTCCATCCGATGGCGTTCGCCGGGGTCGTGGGGATGTTCGTCACGATGCTCAACCTCATGCCCATGGCACAGCTCGACGGCGGGCACATCCTCTACGCCACCGTGCCGAGCTGGCATCGGCGCGTCGCGTCGCTGTTCTGGCTGGCGATCCTGGTGTTGGGGCGCTGGTGGCTCGGCTGGCTGCTGTGGGCGGGGTTGGTGCTGGTCCTGTCACGCGGCCGGCTCGACCATCCGACCGTGCTGGACGCGTACCGCCCGCTGCCGCGGTCTCGCCGCGTCCCCGCGTGGGCGGCGCTCGCCCTGTTTCTGATCACGTTCGCACCGGTCCCGTTCAGTTTTCAGGAAGCCGGGGTCGGTGATCAGGTCCTCCGCCGTGTCGACCTGGAACTTGGCCCCCGGTCCCAGACCCCGAACATATTGCGTAACCCCCTCTCCCCTATAATCTTTCCCCAAACCAGCCCACGGCTCGACATGTCTGCACAACTGGCACGTCAAGCGGTTCAGGCGCCACACGAAGCAGTCGTTCACGATCTCCCCGCGATTCGATTCGAAGGCCAAAGTGTCCTCGTAAGGCTTGCCTTGCGGCATGCCGAAGACGGGGCCTGGCGGGGGCGCATCCTGTTCGGGGCCGAAGAGACCGAGCACGAGCGCGCTACGGCGGAGATCTTCTGCGCGACTTCAGAGCAGGACTTGTGGCTCTCTGTCCGCGATCTGCGAGACCACCATTTGCGTGATCTCTATCGTTCACTCCTATAGGGTGGCGAGGCTCGTGGAGTGAGCCGGTGGCACCGCGCGCGCTTCTGCGCGCCGCCATGGCGTGTGACGAGAGCCTGCAAGCACCGCGGGCCGTGTTACCGTCGCCCGTCCTGGCGCGGTGCCTTCCCCTCCACCTTCAGGTATCGGTACCCATTCGCCAGGTAGAGTCCCAGCAGCACCACGCTCGCTGAGCTGACCAGGTATTTCAGGACGACCGGCGCGTCGCTCGCCGATTCGAACCCTTCGATCGTCCCCGCTAGCACGAGCATGCACGTCGCCGCCCCGACGAGACGTACGGCTAGCCGACCGCTGACAATCAGGGCGTCGTGCCGCGTGAGATCGCCGGGAGCAATCAGGGCCCGGGCGACCATGAGACCGGCGCCGCCGGCCACGAAGATCGCGGTCAGCTCGAGTACGCCGTGGCCCACGACAAACGTCAGCAGCCACCCGGCCAGATGGTAGTTGGAGAACAAGCCCACCACGGCGCCGAAGAACATGCCGTTGAGGATCAGCGTGACGGCTGTCCCCACGCCGCCAAGGATCCCGAACGCGAACGCCACGAAGGCGATCTGCACATTGTTGGCGATGATCCCCGAAGCCATGAGCGGCAGGAACGGCGATTCCTGCTCGGCGTACCCGATTCCCTCGGCCTGGCGGCTCTGGCCTTCTTCGGCCCGGGCGATCATCTCGGGCGGCATGACTTCGTAGGCGAGATCGGGTTGCGCGCGGATCAGGCTGTAGCCGGCGACGGCGGGGACGGCGAACAGGAGGCTGGCCGTCACCACGTACGCCCGCGCGGCGAACACCGCAGCCGGGAATTCCCGCGCGATGAGCTGGCCGATGCGCCGGCGCCGTACACTGCGCAGGCCGTAGACCGCATTGTGCCCGGCCGTTACGACGCGCCCCAGATACTCGAGGACGCGCTCCTCCGCGCCGTACGTGCGGGCCCGCGCCAGGTCGGCGGCGACCTCCCGGTAGCGCGCCACGAATTCCAGCAGCTGCGGAGGGGCGAGGCTCTTGAGACCCACCCGCTCGACGCGCACGGCCTCCAGGCGGAATCGTTCCCAGCCGTCCCGTTTCCGGGTGACGAATCGCTCGCCGCTGCCCACGGTCACGGTCCCCCCGGGACCGCTGCGCCCCCGGCCGCGCCGTTTGGTGAGCTCTTCGGCGTGGAGCCCCGCGAGGAAGACCAGCGCATCGGGATCCCGGTCGGGGAACCGGGCCGCGAAGCGGTTCATCAGCTCCGCGACGAAGCGCGCCTGTCGGTCCGGCTCCAGGTTCTCGAGTCGATCGAGCACCTGGCCGAGCAGCCGGAACTCTTCGTCGCTGAGCTGCGGGATCCCGGGCTCGATGACGTCGAGCGGCTCCGCGGCGGCGGCGGCGGTGGGGCGGCCCAGGGTGACGTCGCTGGGGCGCTCCCGGACGACGATGGTTCCCGCGGCAATGTCGCCGAGCCGCTTGTTCTGGGGATGGAACAGCACCATCAGGAAGCCGAGGAAGAAGAACGTCAGGCCGTCGACGAAGCGCACGAGATTGCGCACCACGGCGGCCGCCCAGGTCACGGGGTGGCCGGTCTCCATCACGACCCGGATGCCGAGCAGCTGCTTGCCGGGGGTTCGACCACTGTTGAAGGTTTCGAAGAGAACGAAGTAACCCCAGAAGATGGCGAAGCCGATCGCCACACCCACCGCCCGCAGCCAGTACGCGTCGCCGCTGGCGGACATGACGACGGACAGGAGCCATTCCCCGAGGAACAGCAGGAAGAGGTCCGCGCTGGCCGCCGCCAGTCGCGAGCCGAGCCCGGCAAGCTCCAGCTGAATGACGACGTGCTCGGGCGTCTCGACGGCGAGGAGCCGCGAAAACTGGGTCGCGGCCGGGTCTCGCGCGCGCCTCATGGCACCGTCATCTTAGTCTCGGCAACGGCATCTGGCTACTCACTCACTCGCCAGGAGGGCGCTTGGCCACATACCAGTTGCGACCTATGTCGGTCGGGGAGATCCTGGACGGCTCACTGACCGTGTTGCGGCAGCACTTCGGCCTGTTCTTTGCCCTCGCCGTCATCAGCCTCGGAGTACCCACCGTCATCGATCTGTACACGACGCTGTCCGGCGAGCCGAATGTCGGCATGTCATTGCTCGCGAGGCTGTTGCGCGCCGTCGGGTACCTGCTCTTGAGCGGCGCCTCGGTGTACGTCGTGTCGGAGGCTTACCTGCAGCGCACGCCGCAGCTGGGCCCCGCGCTGCGATTCGCCGGTGGGAGAATGGGTGGAGTGTTCATCTCCGGCTTTGCGGCCGGACTGGTGACGTTGCTCGCGACAATCGCGCTCATCGTCCCCGGCATCATCGTGGCCTGCGGCTACGCTGTCACGGTGCAGGTTGTCATGCTCGAGTCGTTGCCGTCGGCCACCGACTCCCTGGGTCGCTCCTGGGCGCTCACCAAAGGGTTCAAGGGGAAAGCGTTCCTGCTCTATCTGGTAATGTTCTTGCTCTTCTTCTGCGTGCTCTTCGGGCTCGCTATTGTCGTCGGGATCGCCGCCGCCACCGCCCCAATGCTCATCATCCCCGCCACGATTCTGATGGCGGTGCTGCTGCTGTTCGTGTACCCGTTCACGAGCTGTGTGCTGACGCTCTTCTACTATGATTTGCGGGTACGTAAGGAGGCGCTCGATCTCGAGCTGTTGGGCCAGCAGATCGGTCTCTCGCAGACCGGTTCGTGACCCTCTTGTGGCAAGCGGCCTCGGCCGACTCGATCCGGCTCGCCGTGCAGGAGGTGTTCTCCGCCCGGGAGTATGACTGGCGGTTCCGGGCCCGCTCCAGCATGTGGTCGCGCGTGTGGTCGCTGTTTCTGCGGCTGCTCGAATGGTTGGACCGGCTGCACGAAACCCATCCGGTCGGTTATTGGGCGCTGATCGGTCTCCTCATCCTCATTCTCGCCGTGATCCTGGGTCATTTTATCTACGTCCTGTTGCGGTCGCTGCGCCCGTCGGCCCCGGTCACAACGCTCGCCGCGGCCGCACCGCCGCCCCGGGACGCGCGTTGGCACCTCGCGGAGGCACGGCGGCTCGCGTCCGCCGGCATGCTGACCGATGCGTTGGGACATCGCTACCTGGCGATGGTGCTGGAGCTCGATCGTCGGGGAGCGCTGCGGTTTCATCCCTCCAAGACGCCCGCCGAGTACCTCCGGGAAGCACAGCTGGACGCCGCCGGGCAAAGCGGCCTCGCCGAGCTCGTGTGGGCACTGTATCGCCACCTGTTTGGCGGCGTGCCGTGCGCCGCCGACGATTGGGTGGCGTTCGATCACGCTGCGGAGTCCCTGAGCTTTCATGTGGCGCCGGCCTGAGTTATGGCTGGGGATCGCACTCGTCGGCGCGATGACGATCGTCGCGCTGGCCGGTGGGGGGAACGTCACCGAGAGCTGGCGCGACCAGCGCCGCTCCGTCCGGCTGTCCGGTCGCGGTGGCGCGAAAGGCTTCGCGCAAGTTCTGAAGCGTCTCGGAGTCCCGGTCCAGCGGCGCGAGCGGCCGCTGTTCAACCTGTCGACGGATAGCGCCGGGACCGAGCTGCTGGCCTTCCTCGACATTTTCGAGCCGACGGCTCGTGAGCTCGATGTCATCCGTCGCTATGTTGCACACGGTGGGCGGGTGTTTGTGACCGGGTACACCGGGATCGAGCAGTGCTTTGCGTACCGGTCCGTGCCGGTCGGTGACTCGGAAGTGGCCCCCGACACGGTGACCATCGTACCGCCGCGGATCGGGCTGCGTCTGTCTCCCGCCGAGCGCGTCCTGGCGAGGATTCCGCTCGATTCGCTCCAAACGAAGTCCGCGCGCCGGGCCCCGTTGTGCCCGCCGTTGTTCCCCATTGCCGCCGATACGCTGCTGACCACCGTGGACGGTCGCGCGGAGGCGCTCGCGCTGCGCTTCCAGGGCGGTGGCCGCGTGACGCTGCTGGCCGATTCGCGCTACGTGTCGAACCGCGACCTCAAGGAGACCGACGCGGCGCTGGTCGTTCTCCCGTGGCTCCTG